>NZ_JACVWV010000008.1 GCF_014534705.1 Wolbachia endosymbiont of Pentalonia nigronervosa
TTAACATGTTTTACGTATCCATTTTTATGTTGTTTCCCTAACTTACCAAACAACGTTTTAAATAAAGCGTGTGTAGGATTAATACAACCAAGTGTATTAAATGCAAATTCTTTATCACTTTTAAGTAAGCCATTAAATATGCTGGTATCTTTTGTTACATTTAACACACCTGACATAGCTTTAGCATTTTTCTTGCCTTGAATATGTTTTATGTATTTCTCTCTGTATTGACCTAACTTATCAAACAGCGTTTTAAATAAAGTATATTGAGGACTAACACAATCAAGTGTATTAAATGCAAACTCTTTATCACTTTTAAGTAAGTAATTAAATATGTTAGCATCTTTTGTTGCATTTAGTATGCCGGACATAGCTACAGCACCATTTTTCTTGCCTTTAACATGTTTTATATATTCTTCTCTGTGTTGACCTAACTTATCAAACAGCGTTTTAAATAAAGTGTATGTAGGATTAATACAATCAAGTGTATTAAATGCAAACTCTTTATCACCTTTAAGTAAGCCATTAAATATGCTGGTATCTTTTGTTACATTTAGCACACCAGACATAGCTTTAGTATTTTTCTTGCCTTGAATATGTTGTATGTATTTCCTTCTGTGTTGCCTCAATTTATCAAACAATGTTTTAAATAAAGTATATTGAGGACTAACACAATCAAGTGTATTAAATGCAAACTCTTTATCACTTTTAAGTAAGCCATCAAATATGCTGGTATCTTTTGTTGCATTTAGTATGCCGGACATAGCTACAGCACTATTTTTCTTGCCTTTAACATGTTTTATATATTTTTCTCTGTGTTGCCCTAACTTACTAAACAACGTTTTAAATAAAGTACATTGAGAATTAACACAATCAAGTGTATTAAATGCAAACTTTTTATCACTTTCAAGTAAGCCATCAAATATTCTAACATCTTTTGTTGCATTTAGCACACCAGACATAGCTTGAGCATTTTTCTTTTCTACTGTCTTTATGTAGGTATATCGCTCTTTATGATAAGGAATAAGATTATTAAACTCTTTTTTAAACCTTGTTGTACTATTAGCTAATTTATCTAATTTTTTAACTATATAGTCGCTTATATCATGTCTATCATCAATATTATGCATTTCTCTAATATTATTTGTGGGTATTATATCGCATTTGTTCAGCAGCACAGCAAAATAAAAGTAAGGCCTGCTGCGAATCAAGGGAGAAAAATTTAGAATATGAGAATCGATCGCTCAGGACGCGAGTGGAAAATAAGATCCGCAAGATCAAAAACTATATCAAATGTTTACTGCAATTTTCAGCAACATATTATGAGAAAAGCTATGTGTTTTAATGCTTTAATGTTTCCAATGTGGATTCCTTACTTTCTACTATAGATGAGGAACTTTTAATTGGAGAAACAGCTTGCATTAAAGCAATTTTTATTACTTCATCAACATTCTTGGCAAAGATTATATTTATTCCTTCTTTAATGTTTGCTGGAATTTCCTGCATATCTTTTTCATTTTCACTTGGTATCACTACAGTTTTGATTGACCCCCTTAATGCAGCAAGTAACTTTTCTCTTAATCCACCAATTGCTAAGATTCTACCACGTAATGTCACTTCACCTGTCATTGCAACACTCTTGTTCACTGGTATATTTGTCATAAGAGAGACAATAGACGTACACATTGCACCACCAGCAGAGGGACCATCCTTTGGCACAGCTCCTTCAGGTACATGTAAATGTATATCATTATTCTGGAATTTCTCAGGCCTTATACCAAAAGATAAACATTTCGACCTGACGTAACTATAAGCAGCCTTTATAGACTCCTGCATCACTTCTCCTAACTTCCCTGTATATTTTATCTCTCCCTTACCTGGAGTTAACACTGATTCTATCATTAAAATATCACCACCTGTTTCAGTATAGGCAAGCCCAGTTACTACTCCCACTAAATCCTCATTTTCTGCAATGCCGAAGGTATATTTGCGTACCCCTAAATAATCTTGTAAATTATCCTCCCCTACAGATATTTTCTTATGCTTATCAGTCAATATCTCTTTAACTGCCTTTCTCATTAATTTCGCAAGCTCTCTTTCCATACTACGCACACCACTTTCACGTGTGTATAAACGTATTAACTGATGTAGTGCATCGTCAGTTATGTCCCATTCCTTCTGCTGTAACCCGTGTTCTTTCTTTAACTTTGGGATAAGGTGATGTGTGGCAATATTAGTTTTTTCATCCTCTGTATAACCAGATAACTGTATAACTTCCATCCTATCACGCAATGGAGGTGGTAAATTTAAACTATTCGCTGTGGCTATAAACATAACACTTGAAAGATCAAATTCAACTTCCATGTAATGATCAGTAAAATATTTATTATGTTCAGTATCCAGAACTTCAAGTAATGCAGATGCAGGATCACCACGCGAATCTGCACCCATCTTATCTACCTCATCCAATAAAAAAAGCGGATTACACGACTTAGCTTTTTTCATATGCTGAATTATCTTACCAGGCATGGACCCGATGTAAGTTTTTCTATGTCCACGTATTTCTGATTCATCACGCACACCACCAAGAGCCATACGAACAAAATCTCTACCTATTGCTTTAGCTATGGATTTAGCCAAAGAAGTTTTACCAACCCCGGGTGGTCCAACTAAACAAAGTATAGGGCCTTTTATTTCTTTTACTCTCTTTAATACTGCTAAAAACTCTATTATTCTATCTTTTACTTTCTCTATGCCGTAATGATTTTCATCCAAGATCTTCTTGGCAGCATTTAAATTAATTTTTGTATCTTTATACTTTCCCCATGGCAAATCAAGAAGCCAGTGAAGGTAACTAGATACCACTGTAGCTTCAGGTGAAATAGGATTCATTTTTTTGTATCTCTTTAGTTCAGAGGTAGCCTTTTCTTTTGCTTCCTGAGAAAGCTGTGTCTCATTTATTCTTTTCTCAAACTCGTTTAATATATTGCCTTCATCACTATTTTCAAATTCTCCTAATTCTTTCTGTATTGCTTTTAACTGCTCATTAAGATAATAAACCTTGTGGCTACTTTCAACTTGAGATTTAACTGTTCTATATAAATGATTCTGTGCATTTAAAATGCTTATTTCTCTTTCAATTAAAGTAAAAACTTTTTCTAGTCGCTGCTTTAGATCGTAGGTTTCAAGTATACCTTGTTTATCTAGTACTTTTACATTTAGATATGAAGCTATAGTATCCACGAGTTGACCAGTATCTCTAATGTGATCAATAGAATTAACTGCAGTTTCAGGCTGATTTTTTTTATTTATCTTATTCCAATCATCAAATACGTCTATTACAGATCGCTTTAAAGCCTCTAATTCAACATCTTCCTCTTCATGCTTATCATAATCATTTATTTCTATCCTAGCCTGTAGTAAAGAGTGAGAACTAATGTATTCTACTATCCTTCCCCGGCTTACTCCTTGAATTATAACTTTTACTGCATTATCGGGTAATTTTATTAATGGCTGTGTAATGCTTGCTATTACCCCTACCTCATAGAGATCTTCATATTCCGGATTATCGATAGATCCATCTCGTTGTGCAACAAGAAAAATCTCATGTTGGTTATTCATTGCATGTTCCAACGCATTAATAGATTTTTCCCTACCTATAAACAAAGGTACCATTGTTCCAGGAAAAATTACTATATCCCTTAAAGGTAAGACTGATAACTCAGAATGCATGATATTCATAATATATACCTAAACTACAAGTTAATCATTAACTGTTATAACATTACCTCGGCTGTGATTAATTGTTGCTTTTCCTGATTCCACCATTTTATCAGTAATGACTACCGTACAACCTTCAAAATCTCCACTGCCAGCCTTATACATAATATCAAGCAATAGGGACTCTAAGATAGCACGTAACATTCTTGCACCTGTTTTGTAACTCATAGATTTCTTAGCAATAGCTGATATTGCTTTATCTGAAAATTCAAGATTTACCTTACTAAATGCAAGCAATGCTTTATACTGTTTTATCAGTGCATTTCTTGGTTCTACTAATACACGTACTAAATCCTTATGATCTAATTCGTCCAGAACAGCAATAACTGGCACCCGCCCTACAAACTCAGGTATTAAACCAAATTTAATCAAATCCTCAGGTTCAACTTCTTGTAAAATATTTTTCTTCTTTTTTGCTGCAAATTGACTTATATCTGCTCCAAAACCTACAGATGTCCCCTTTTTTCTTGCTTCAATAATTTTATCCAAACCTTCAAAAGCTCCACCACAAATAAATAATATATTACTAGTATCTATTTGAATAAACTCTTGTTGTGGGTGCTTTCTCCCTCCCTGTGGCGGAACATAAGAAACAGTACCTTCCATAATTTTAAGCAGGGCTTGCTGAACTCCTTCACCTGAAACATCTCGAGTAATTGAAGTACTTTCAGATTTTCTAGTTATTTTATCTATTTCATCAATAAACACTATGCCACGTTGTGCTTTTTGTACATCATAATTTGCAGCTTGCAATAAGCGTGACAACACACTTTCTACATCATCTCCCACATACCCTGCCTCAGTTAAAGTTGTTGCATCAGCCATAGCAAATGGTACATCTGAAACTTTAGCAAGCGTTTTTGCTAATAAAGTTTTACCAGAACCAGTGGGGCCAATCAGCATTATGTTTGATTTTTCAATTTCCGTATCACTTATAGCATCAAATTGTGACATGCATTGACAGTGATTATACATAGCTACAGATAAAACATGCTGTGCATGCTCTTGGCCAACAACATGTTTGCTAAGAAAGTTTTTTATATCCTGAGGCTTCTTTAACCATAGCTTTGTATTAGACACATAATCTAAATTAAAAGACCCGCCCTTTTCTTGATTTATTGCCTTATGAGATAACTCTATACACTCATTACAAATGAATACCTTTGAGTTACCTAAAGAATTAGTTATCAATTTATCCACTTCGTCTTGTGTTTTCTGGCAAAAAGAACAACAGCATAAATCATTATTATTGATACTCATCAAATTACCTTTATTAACTCTTAATATCCATACGTTCAGCTATAACTTTATCAATTAATCCAATTTTTCTTGCTTCCTCAGGATCTAAAAACTTATCTCTTTCCATCATTTCTTCAACTTTCTTTAACGAATTTCCAGTATGTTTCTCGTAGATTTGATTCAGTCTTTTCTTGACTCGCAAAATTTCATTAGCATGTATTTCTATATCAGTTGCTTGACCTTGATAACCACCTGATGGCTGATGTATCATAATTCTTGAATTAGGTAAAGAATAACGTTTACCACTTGTACCAGCTGAAAGTAATAAGGAACCCATAGATGCAGCTTGACCTATACATAAAGTTGAAACATCTGGCTTTATGTACTGCATAGTATCATATATCGATAACCCAGCAGTTACAACACCACCTGGTGAATTAATATACATATAAATATCTTTGTCTGGATTTTCTGATTCTAAGAATAAGAGCTGTGCTACTACTACACTAGCCATGTTATCTTCTATAGGGCCAGTTACAAAAATTATCCTTTCTTTTACTAGCCTTGAATATATATCATAAGCACGTTCACCTCTGCTGGTTTGCTCAATTACAATTGGTACAAGAGTCATATTTTATCTTACTAAATATTATCAAATAATTCTTTTAATTCTTTTACAGAAACAGTCTGTTGTTCTTTATTGATTTTTTCCATCATATAATTTGTAACCTTAGATTCAAGCGCTTGCCCTCTCACTAGTTCCTGAAATTGCCTGTCTAATTTATAATAATTCATGGCTTTACTCAAAGAGATATCCCCACTTGCGTATTGCTTCAAAATGACATTAAAGATATCTTCTGAATCCAGTGATATTTTATGCTCCGTACTAAACTTCATGAATAACATAGCAAGTTTAACTCGTTTTTCAGCTTCTTCATAAGAATTATCTTGATCATCCATTTCCCCTTTTATTCTCTGCTGCTCCTGATATACCACATTTGTCGGTATATCAAAATTGTAGTCAACATCTAGACAATCAAACAATTGTTTTTTCATCAGAAGGTCTGTCATTTTATCACATTGATCACTAATTACTTGTTTAGCATGATCCATTAATGAAGAATAATCTTTAAATCCAATGTCTTTTGCCATATCATCATCACTTGCAAATTCCTTAATGACTTGAATATCATTTACTTGAACAAAAAAATCCACTTTTTGTCCTGCAAATTGTTGATAATTATCAGGAAATTGTAGCTCAAAATTCTTTGTCTCTCCTTTCTTCATACCAATTAATTGATCTTCAAAGCCACCGATAAATTTATTTGATCCTAATTTGGCAGAGAAATTTTTACTACTTCCACCTTTGAAAAGTTTTCCTCTAATCCGCCCTTCAAAATCAATGGTCAAATTATCTCCACTTTTTGCTTGGTAGGAAGCATCATCCACAGAAACAAAATTAGGAAATTTCACTTTAATTGAATCAATATATTCCTTTATGTCATCTTCTTCAACTTTTACTTCTAATTTCTTTAAATTTATTTTATCAAGATCTATCACTGGTACTTCTGGCATTGATTCAAAAGACAGCTTGTATACTAAACTACTCTTTTCATCTTCTGCATCCAGATTTGGCAGCGATACAACGTCTATCTTTGGGTAAATATGAGATTCAATTTTAATTTTCTGCATTAAATCTCCAGAACAATAATCAAGCACATCATTTAATGTGCTTTCCAAAGCTGTGTTTTGATAGTTCTTAATTATGAGCTCATACGGTGTTTTTCCTACTCTAAATCCAGGCAATTTTGCAGTTTGTGCTATCTTTTGCAACTCAGAATCTACTTTTTGCTTTATGTGCTCACCATTGACTGTAATCTCATATTCATGTTTTAGTTTATCTATACTAAGTTCCTTATAAGTATATATATCATTAGAACTTACTACTGCTGTGCCTTGAGATGTATTATTAGACATAATTATTAATATTTTATTTCTACTCCAATATAATCATTTTATCAGAATTCAAGTTAAATACAATCTTTAACGAACTTAAAGTATATTTAGTGATTATAAATTTTTTCTTAAAATATGACCACATAACTTCAAGTGCGGATAGAGGGACTTGAACCCCCACAAACATAGTTTACCAGGACCTAAACCTGGCGCGTCTACCAATTCCGCCATATCCGCAGACTTGTTAAGATAATTTATATGCATTACACTAAAAATATTCAAGTTATTTTAACTTCCAGTATTTACACAAACAAAAAAGCTTATTAGCATTCTCTATGAAAGCTTCAATTAAAAAGGTAAACATAATGAGATTAATAACAAGTCTCTTACTAATAATTGTGTTAATTACTCAGAGTAACTGCGCAACTTTGATCATAGGCACTGCAGTGACTACAGCAACAGTAACAGCTATCACAATGCAAGACAGGTCTTTAGGCAATATAGTTGATGATACAACTACGGTAATCAGAATTAATAAAGAGCTTTTAAAACATGGTTTATTTTCATCTATCAGTGTTAAGATAAGCGAGGGAAGAGTATTGCTCATAGGAAATGTTAACACTCCTGAAAAGCAAATTACAGCAGAAAAAATAGCTTGGAAGCAAAAAGAAGTTAAAGAAGTAATAAATGAGATAAGAGTTACACCAATCAACATGACCTCTGTGGTGGATACCACTGTAGATGGCATAATAACTGCAGAAATTAGAACGAAGCTACTTGGCAAAAAAAATATCAAGTCTATTAATTATAGTGTTAACACTATCGATAGAGTTGTCTACTTAATGGGCATAGCTCAAAATAAAGCAGAATTGACATCTGCAATATCAATTGCAAGAAGAGTAAAGGGAGTAAAACAGGTTATCAGCTATGTACGATATAGGCACAGCAAACTGCGTCATTAGAACTCTGCAGTCCCAAAAAGTGATAGCCTTTTATCTTTTCTTCACTAACGTGTATTGATTACTCAACCGTAACAGACTTAGCTAGATTTCTTGGACAGTCAACATCAAGACCTTTTTTTACTGCAATGAAATACGCAAGAAGTTGCATAGCAACACTATAAATGATAGGAGAAATAAAACTATTAACCTCAGGAATCTGTACTACATCTTCACAAATTTCTCTAAGAAATGGCATTCCTTGCTTGTCACTGAAGGCAATTACTTTACCTTTCCTTGCAACTATTTCTTGTATATTGGACAGCGTTTTAAAAAATAAATTGTCATAAGGAATGATAACTATGACAAGTACGGTATCATCTATTAAAGCAATTGAACCATGCTTCATTTCTCCGGCAGCAATGCCGATAGTGTTAATATACGAAAGCTCTTTTATTTTTAAAGCACCTTCCATAGCAACACCGTATGAAGTTCCCCTGCCAGTTAGAACAACATTGTTATACTCCGATATGTGACTTGCTACATATTGTATTTTTCCAATATGTAAAACATATTCAATGTATCTGGGAATAGAGTTTATGGCATTACTCAAGTGCTTAATGCTATCTTCATTTAGTATACCTTTTATTCTTGCAAGCTCCACTGTAAAACACGCTAAAATGGCAAGTTGACTTGAAAATGTTTTTGTTGATGCAACACCAATCTCTGGACCAGCAAGAGTATGCAATACAATATCTGATGTTTTTTCTATACTACTGCTAAATGTATTGGTGATACTAATGATGATCTGTTTTTGTGATTTTGCATAGTGCAATGCTGCCATGGTATCTGCAGTTTCACCAGATTGTGAAATAAATAATCCAACATTTCCTTCTTTTAATTTAACGTCACTGTATCTAAATTCTGATGAAATCTCTAAGTAAACTCTAACTTGAGCTATGCTCTCTAACCAATACTTCGCTATTAATCCAGCAAAATAAGATGACCCACATCCAATTATAGTAATATGAGAAAGATCACAAAATAGTTTCTTGTTTTCAGATATAATATTTCTATATTTTTTGTAAAATTGATTTACCGTATCATTTAAAGCACACGATTGGTCAAAAATTTCTTTAAGCATGAAGCTAGAATATCCATTTTTACTAATAAGAAGATTGCCTATATTATTGTTTTCTATATTACGCTTAACCCGAATACCATTGTTATATATACTAATCTCATCAAATCTTATCACTGCAATATCGTCATCCTCCAAATGTGATATTTTTTCCACAAATGAACCCAAGGTGTTAGAATCAGATGCAGCAAACATTGCATCACAGTTATAGCCTATTGCTAAAGGTAAATTTCTTTTAGTAACAAATAAAGTATCGGGATACTCTGCAAACAATAAAACTAAAGCAAATGAACCATGTAGATTGCTTAAGCATTTTAACAATGCATCAATGGGCAACAACCCTTCATTAAGGTATACGGTCAGCATATTTGGTATAACTTCCGTATCAGTATCAGTGTGAAATTGCACTCCCTTGTCTTCCAACCCCATTTTTAGTGAACTGTAATTTTCAATTATGCCATTATGGGCAACCACAACTTTATTTGTATGAATTGGATGAGCATTTCTAAGACTTGGAACTCCATGCGTAGCCCAGCGAGTATGAGCTATCCCTACTGTACTGCTGGATATTTCACTATTGCTTATTATTCTACACAGCTTGTCAACTTTACCTTCTGATTTCTTAACTTCTATTTTTCCTTCTTTATTTACGATTGCTATACCTGTAGAATCATAACCTCTATACTCTAATTTTTGTAATCCAATCAACAAGGTTTGTATTACCGAACCACCACTACTTACTACACCAAATATTCCGCACACAAATGAACCGCCAACGAATTTATAAAATAATCAAGCATCTTTGCTTTTATTTTCATCATTTTTTTTCTGTGTACCATTTGCTGGTTTCTCTTTATTTTTTTTATTACTACTTTCAACCTTACTTTTCTCGGGTGTCTGAGCCACTGTTTTTTGAGTTAAAACTTCAGATATAGCAGATTTAAGGACTTTTATCTCAACTTTTGGCGCTATTTCAACTATAAATTGTCCATTTGTTTCATCAACCTTATTAACTTCACCGATTATACCACCAGAAGTAACTACACTATCACCACGTTTTATCAGATCGATAATTCTTTTATGTTCTTTTAGTCTTTTTTGCTGCGGTCGAATAATAAGAAAGTAAAATACTAAAAACAGTAAGACAAGTGGAACAAAGCTAACAAAAGATGAACCTATACTTGATGTGCTACTGGTTGAACCTGCAGCAAAGGCTTCAGAGATAAACATACTTAATCCTATAATAAACTTGAGTAAATCTTTTTCAGTATTAATTACAATATAGCATCATGTCAACTCAAAAGAGTTGTCTTGTGTGATTTTAAATTCTGCTTTCCACAAGGCAAAGCAGCAAGAAAAGAACCTGCAGCAATTAAAATAGACCCTAGCCAGACTATGGACATAGCAGGTTTGTAGTACACTTTAGTTGCTATGCTATCTTTATTAATTTCGCCTATTACAACATAAATATCAGAAAATAGGTTGTGGTAAATGCTGCTTTCAACATTTCTCTGACCTTCCACAAGATAGAACCTATATTCAGGCATTATTTTTCCTAGCATTTTATTGTTTAATAAATTTTTAATGGTCATTGTACCTCTTACTGCATGAAAATTTTTTTCTTTGATTAACTCAACATTTTGCAAGGCAACTTTAAAATTACTAACTGTTATGCTATCACCAATCTTTAAGTAACCTTCTTTTTCCTCCTGCCAACCAATAGAACAGGTTATACCCAACACTAAGATTGCAATTCCACCATGAGCCATCATCATTGCATAGTAAGATTTAGAGACTTTTTTCACTAGCAGAACAGATTCACTCAATGAAGATTCAAATAACCTGATCCTTTTACTATACGCCTCTAAAATAAAGATTAGTAATGCAATTGAAGTGGTAATTGATAGAATGATCATTAAATCCATGTGAAGGATAAAAGGTAAAATAGCTGCAGCACTGCAGAATGAAAATCTATATTCGCTAAAAATAGATAGTAATTTATTTCCCTGCCAACGGCAATATTGCCCTATCATGGTTAGCACTAGAATAGCTAATGCTATGGGATTAAATAAAGTATTATAATACGGGGCCCCAACCGAAATTGACTCACCTGTAAAATACTCAAGTAATGTTGGGTATAAAGTGCCAACAAAAGTGATGAAAAAAGCAGTTATGAACAATAAATTATTTAACAACATCATTGTAAAGCGAGAAAAAATAGGGAAAGTTGGCTTCGATGTATGACTTTTTTTTGCAAACAGAATAAATATCAACAGGCTACTAGCTACAACAATACCAAGCAGAATCAGTATATATAGCCCATATCTTGGATCATCTGCAAATGTATGCACTGAAGCTAATATTCCAGAACGTACTATAAAAGTTCCTGTGATACTCAAAATAAAAGTTACAAGTGCAAGCAAAATGGCAAAATTTCTCAGGGTATTAAAATTCCGCACTACAAGCAACAAATGTGTCAGCGCTATTGCGATCAACCACGGCATCAAAGAAACGTTTTCTACGGGGTCCCAAAACCAAAATCCACCCCATCCAAGCTCACGGTACGCCCACCAACTGCCAAGACTGATACCCAAAGTGAGTAATGACCAAGAGATAAGCACCCATGGCCTTACAATTTTAGCCCAAGTATTTCCCTCCATTCCTGTAATTAATCCAGCTATTGAAAGCGAAAAAGCAACGCTAAACCCAAGATACCCTAGGTACAATATTGGTGGATGAATGGCAAGACCTATATCCTGTAATATTGGATTGAAACCTAGTCCATCTGTTTCAATGCTTGGCATTTTCGTAAAGGGGTTAGATTCAAATAAAGTAAACAGTAAAAAGCAGAAGCAAATTAATGACTGAGTAATCATAGATATTCTCTTCAGCTTATTATCGTTATCAATAAAAACATCCATTAATAACAGATATAAAGTAAGCACAAAAACCCAAAGCAACATGGAGCCTTCTTTATTACCCCAAGCACCGCAAATTTTATAGAGCAAAGGTTTTGTTGTGTGCGAGTGATAGTATACATTTTCAAGTGTAAAGTCGTTTGTAATATGGCAGTAAATTAAAATAGCTAATGGTGTTAATACACATAGGAATATAAAAAAAGTAGTGGGACTATATAAGCGTAGTGGAAGAAATAGATACGTTAGAGATAATAGACAAGCTATTAATAATAATACGTTTCCTAGATTAGACATAAGGTAACTTATTTATATAGATATTACTAGTAATAAGTTAAAAACTAAAGTTTTTATTGTTTAAATCTTGTTATCCACAAGGGAAAAGTAAATGGCTTGCAAGCAGCAAAGGGTTCAAGTGTTTATAGTTCCAGGTTATGTAACTTTTAGCCAAGCAACAAAACTATTGAAAATAAAGTATTTTATGTTAGAATAGTTAAGATTTATTTAATTTTTAATAGTGATTTACAATAGGAGAATTATATATGTTAGCACGTGATGCGGAAAGGTATGCTTTAGCCTTCATAAAGAAATTTGGTAGTAGTAATAAAATTCAGTATTTTTTACCACTTGTATTCAATTCAACACAAGCAAGACAAGAAGGTTGGAATGAAAAACATTTTGATGGACTATATGAACAGTTTATTGCTCAACAAGCTAGACAAAACAATACTCAAAATTTTCAAACCAACGCTGATTTCCGAGCAAACATAGGACAACCACAAAATAATACACATCATTTTCAACCTAATACCAATCCCCAAGCAAACACAGGACAACCACAAACCATCCGTATAGAACATGTACAAGTCAATACACATTCGGATTTTTGGGATTGTTTACTATTGCAATGTTGGCTTAACTCTCTATTTGGCAGGCACAATCATCCTACAGTTACGACTAATTATAATTATGGTAATGTTGGTAACAATAGTACCAATCATACAGATAAGAAAAAAGAAGCGGATGATGGTAGAAAACTGTTAGCTGCAGGTATAGTAGTTGTAATTGTGGTTGCTATCTTTCACATTTCAATGTGTTATTGGTATGCTCGTAGCAGAGAAACGGCAAGAAAGTCAGGGGAAATAGATTATTTGGATAACACACTGAAGACACTTAGAAATATAGAATTCCTAGGCGCTTTTGCTTCTGTGGCAGGTTTAATAGCTTGTGTTGTCTATCCAGTTTTACCAACTTGGGGTTTAGTTGCTCTCGGCATTCATTCTTTTGTATGTTTTATGGGTGGTTTAGCTTTTCACATGCAACATGAAAGAGAATCAGAAGATATTGATGCAGCTAAAAAGGCTGTGAAAAGTTATCTTAACCCAGCACCAGCACCATCAGCACCTGACCCAAATGATTTTCCTGATTATGGCCCACCACCTCCTTATTTTGATCCTGGATTTAATTCAAGTGTCTTTCCTCCTAACAGCCAATTCAACGATGTTGGTGCTCCAGTGGGGCAACAACCAAGTAAAGTTCTGTAAACATCAAATGCACCTAAATACTGGTAATTTGTAAAGTTACCAGTATTTCTTCATCAATAAAAATTCCTTTTCTTTAATCAAGATTTTTGCTACACTTAACTTAAGTTTTTAATGTGTATAGTGCTAAAAGTAAGACAAATTCTAGATTGCTATGAAAGTGAAAATCCAGGAACGAAGGCGAATCTTGTTCGTATTTTGATGCATGGAAAACTTGGAGGAACTGGTAATTTGGTAATTCTCCCTGTAGATCAAGGATTTGAACATGGACCGATAAAAAGTTTTGAAGTTAACCCTGATGCTTACGATCCACATTATCATTTTCAGCTAGCAGTTGATGCTGGTGTAAGCGCTTACGCTGCCCCACTTGGCATGATTGAAGCTGGTGCTTCATCTTATGCTGGAATGCTTCCTCTTATTTTAAAACTTAATAGTTCCAACTCTTTACATTCTAAGAACCTAACCGCTGATCAAGCAATAACTGCTTCTGTAAAAGATGCGTTACGTTTGGGATGTGTGGCCGTGGGATTTACTATATACCCTGGCTCTTCCAAGTGTTTTGATATGATGGAGGAAGCGCGCGCGATCATAGAAGAAGCAAAATCTTATGGGCTTGCAGTAGTATTATGGTCTTATCCTCGTGGTGAGGGAATTTCCAAAGAGGGCGAAACTGCAGTTGATGTGATTGCTTACGCTGCACATATAGCAGCTTTGCTTGGTGCTAACATAATAAAGGTAAAGCTTCCATCTCGGCATTTAGAGAAAGAAAAAATTGACGACATAAATTCCTTGTCACAGAGGATTGCTTACATTAAAAAATCTTGCTTTGCCGGAAAAAGAATAGTAGTTTTTTCTGGTGGTGAGTCAAAGTCAGTAGATGATATATATAATGAAGTACGGGAGATTAAGCAAGGTGGTGGCAATGGTTCAATAATTGGACGTAATACTTTTCAGCGTAAAAGGGAAGAAGCTCTATCTATGCTAAAAGATATAATGGATATCTACACATAGTATAAACGGCTGGGTGGCAGAATGGCTTATGCGGAGGACTGCAAATCCTTTTATACCGGTTCAATTCCGGTCCCGGCCTCTTTTAACAATTTCAGCAACAATTTTATCATATATTTGTTTGTCATTCATTGTGTCAGTTCCAGAAATAATACAGCATCTATCTGGATCTTCTGCAGCTATCTCGTGAAATCCCTTTCTCACATTATTATAAAAATCAATACTCATTTCTTCATATTTATTCTTATCCTCTGCTCTACTCAATCCGACATTGACGTCAATATCTAAAATAAATGTAATATCTGGACACTTAATGCCTACCAACTCATGCAATTGTTTAATTAATTCCAAACTAACACCAAACCCATATCCTTGATAAGCAATAGTTGAATCAATAAATCTATCACAAATTACAATTTTCCCCTCTTTAAGGGCTGGTAGTATTAACTTTTTCATATGCTCGCATCTTGTTGAAACAAATAACAAAAGCTCAGAAATAGGGTCAATATCATTTACCAACAGAACATTTCTGATCTTTTCTGCAAAATCAGTGCCACCTGGTTCTCTAGTTAAGACTACACTATTTTCACCATAAATTTGTCTAAAATAATCTGCAAGCAGCTTAGACTGTGTTGTTTTACCAGAACCGTCTATTCCTTCAAAAGTTATGAACATAAATTTTTACAATTATAAAATTTTAGTATATATAGAAATCGTTTGACACTTAAGTAATCAAAGCATAAATTATACATATATCCTATTAAACTTAAACTCATGGTCGCTCTTAATACACCCCAAGGAAACTTTGACTTTATCGCAAAAAATTTTGATCTTTTAGGGGTTGATAATGAATACTACACCTTAGATAAGTGCCGTGGAAAAAATGGGTTAATTGTTATGTTTATATGTAATCACTGTCCTTACGTGCAGTCAATTATTAGCAATTTAGTAAGTGTTATAGATCTCTTAAAAAAAGATTATCAGGTAAATACCGTTGCAATCATGCCTAATGATGTGAGTGAATATCCTGAAGATTCTTATGAAAACATGATCAACTTTGCTAGAGAAAATAGATTCACTTTTCCATATTTAATTGATAGCACTCAGGAAGTAGCTAAAGAGTATGGAGCTGTATGTACTCCTGACTTTTTTGGTTTTAATTCTAGCTTAAATCTTTGCTATCGTGGGCGCTTTAATGATGCAAAAAAAGATAAATCTTATAATTCTGCAGCTCAAGATAGTGATTTGTTCCAAGCTATGAAATTTGTTGCCGAAACTGGAAACCCACCAGACAATCAAAAGTCGAGTATCGGCTGTTCAATTAAATGGTCTAATTCTGAAGGTTGAATATTATGGATCACCATTTGTTTGATATTATAATCGTACTTTCTGCCGCTGTACTTATAGTAATGGCATTTTGGACGATGAACATTAGTCCAGTGCTTGGTTATTTTGTTGCAGGGGCAATCATTGGTTCTCATGGATTGAATCTAATACATTCAGTTGAAGCAATGAATAGCTTTGCAAATTTTGGTGTGGTTTTTCTGTTATTTGTAATAGGTCTTGAGCTAACATTTGAGCGATTAATTGCCATGCGTATTCACGTATTTGGTTTTGGTTCCTTGCAAGTAATAGTAACAATGGTAGTAATATGGTGTATTGCTCTTGCTTTTGGAGTAGATGCAAAGGTAGCAGCAATAATCGGTGGAGGTCTTGCATTATCTTCAACAGCAATTGTATTGCAGGTTCTGCAAGAAAAAGGCAATCAAGCAACTCAGGTTGGCCGATTATCAATAGCAGTACTTTTATTACAAGATTTTGCAGTAGTGCCATTAATGGTATTGGTACCTCTACTTGCTGGGAATGCTCAACACAGTCTTATAAGTTCATTGGCAGGATCACTAGTACAAGCAACTATTGCATTAGTATTGATATTTATAACTGGCAGGTTGTTATTTAGGCCTATATTTTCAGTTATTGCTAAAATGGAAAGCAATGAAATATTTATAGCAACAACACTTTTGATAATTCTAGGGGCAGCTTATACTACTGAACATTTTAAGCTATCAATGGAATTAGGAGCATTTGTTGCTGGGTTACTAGTTGCAGAAACAGAACATAGGCTTTCAGTAGAACATGCAATCTTACCGTTTAAGGATTTATTTCTTGGCTTATTTTTTATGACTGTTGGCATGTCCATAGATATAAAATTTCTGCTGAATAATTTACCTCTAATTGCCTTAATATCTATGATCCTTATCGGCGTAAAGACATCTATCATATATACCTTATGTAGATTTTTTGGGTTCAAAGGTGTACCTGCTATACAAGCTGGTTTGCTACTTGCACAAGGTGGTGAATTTGCGTTTATTCTGCTTCGGTTGGCAAGTGAGCTTCATGCGTTGCCAAGTGAAATTGCTCAGTTGCTTATGATAGTAACCACCGTGACAATGGCTTTTACCCCTCTTTTATCTTGTTTGGGAGACTGGATAGCAAGTTTATCGAATAGAGAAAGAGTCCTTTTGGATGATGAAGCAGTAGCCACAGATACACAAGATCTTCATAATCATGTAATCGTTGCTGGTTTTAGCCGAGTTGGTCACATGGTAACAAAGATGCTCACTGCTGAGCATTTAAGTTATGTTGTTGTAGACATTCAATCACAAATAGTCAAGGAAGGAAAGATAGATGGCTTTCCTATATATCTTGGAGATAGTACAAGACCAGAAATTTTAAAATCAGTAGGTATAGAAAGAGCTCAAACTTTAGTAATTGCAATAAAAAATGAAGTTACAATAAAAAAAATCACCTCTTTAGTTGCAGTAAGTTTTCCACATGTAAATATTATAATACGTCTCCCAGATTTAAATAATGTAGAAGTATATAATAACCTGGGAGTCAGTAAAATTATTCCTGAAACATATGAAGTTGGATTACAATTAGGTGCAGCAGCATTGAGTTTAAGCGGCATCAGTGAGGGAGGAGTTACATCTTTAAAAAATAGGTTCAGAAAAAACAATTATAGTATGTTAAAAGAGCTTGAGGATGAATAACTATACCTTAACATATAGAACTATGTAAAAGAATGCCTATAACTTGAGTTTTTAAATAATTTAAAAAAGTTATCAGTAGTTATTTCTGCAACCTCATTAGGTGACTTATTCCACAGCTTTGCTAAACAATCTACTACGTATTTTACCATAGCAGGTTCGTTTTTTTTGCCTCTATACGGCTCAGGGGATAAGTAAGGTGAATCTGTTTCAACTAAAACATACTCATGTGGAACATCCCTTGCAATTTCTCTCAACAGGTTAGCATTTTTAAAGGTGATTATTCCAGAAAATGAGATATACAACCCGAGATCTATTGCTTGGTAAGCAAGTTCTTTAGAAGAAGCAAAGCAGTGCATTACTCCATCAAAATCACCCTTTTTTATTTCTGATTTTAATACATCAATTATCTCATTATCAGCATTTCTGGTATGAATAACCAAAGGCAATTCTGTTATTCTTGCAGCTTCTATATGTGACAAAAAACTTTTTTTTTGATTATCTTTATTGTCAGATTTATAAAAATCCAACCCAGTTTCACCTATGCTAATTACTTTTTGGTCCTTAGTAAGCTCAATTAATTTCTCAACCTCTATACATTCACCTCTTTCTATAGTAGCATCCAGTGGGTGTATACCAATAGATGAGTAAACTGCTTCATGAGATGAAGAAATTTTTAATAATCTGGGAACATCATCCAAACTTACACATATATTGTGCAAAACTTTTACGTCATTACGTTCTGCTCTTGACATTACTTCCGATATTTCATCATCGGAAAAATAAATCAAATGGCAATGAGAATCTACTATCATACTTTTTGTCGCAGTTTCTATTATAGAAGAAAATTCTTTCGTGACTATTTTATAAACCTCTTTTTTAAATGATATAGCGTTAGCAACTATATCATCTATACTTTGCCAACACCACTCTTTAAATTCTGGATGGTCGGTATAATTAACGTTGATATCTTCATCACTTCCCAAAAACTTCATTAAGAACCATATTTGTTTTTGCCCAGAATATTTTCCATTCCAATGCGCTGGTATCCATTCTTTCGGCAAGTCATAGTTTATCCAATCTTTACTTTTGGCTATGATCTCCACTTTATCAGTACCGACCTCTTCTAATAGTTCACGCAATGCAGCTTGTGCTAATTCTTCTCCATCATCAACCCCCCCTTGAGGCATCTGCCAATAAGCATCACTATCAAAGCGTTTTCCGGTAAAAATATGTCCTTGCCTGTTAAATAACATTATACCAACACAAGGACGATATTCTTTCTTTTGTTTTATCATCTCTGCTTCTCATGTCCTCTATTTGAGCTTGTTACTATAGAAGTTACACCTGATTTTTTGCTTTCTTCTATTCCTTCTACAATCTTCCTTGCAACTTCTTTTGCACTTAAGTCTGAGTTATCAATTTCAAGAGCACCAGAAGGTACAAATAGCTTTTTTCCCTCAGTACTTTTCACATACTCAGGATCAGTAATTTTACCATGTCTACCTTGTAACTGAATGCGCTTTTCTAGCTCTTCCTTACTACAGTGAAGAACTACATACAAAATTTTCATTCCCGTTTTTTCACTAAAATCTACTACTGAATTAAATACCTCTTGGTCATGTTTCTCTCCTTCCACTAACTCATTTGTAAATATATAGTGTTTTGATTTTTTATAACATACTGCTAGTATCGCCAATAAATCTTTTCTGACTATAAGAATCTTCTCCCATAAATCATCAGGAACATCAGTAGTACAAGGATCAGCAATATCAAATATAATGTTATTAAACAGGTTATTATCCACTATCACTGCATCAATAATTTTACATAGTTCCTCTGCTATGGTCAATTTACCACTGCCAGGAAAGCCAATTAAATAGATAAGTTTTGTCTTCATAACGAATATTAATAATAAATTATGTCTATTATACACAGAAGAGTATGCATTGTATACGATATCATGCTAAAAGCACAATTAATAAGTAATATTTTTTATCAATAGTCACATTAAAATAATTCATATTGTTGAATTTAAATGTATAATAAAGTAAATTTAAAAATAGCATATGGAATCAATAAGCAGCACTATTGCAAGCATAATAGATCAAAACAAAGGTCATGATATAGTTACTTTTGATGTGCATGATAAAACTATTATTGCAAAACACATGATTATTGCATCTGGTGATTCAAGTCGTCATGTAAAAGCTTTAGCTGAACACATAATAAAGAGCCTTAAGCAATATGAAAAAATAGACGTTGAAGGAATAAATGAAGGTAACTGGGTTGTTCTGAGCTTTCAAGATGTAATGATTCATATATTTAAACCAGAAGTAAGAGAGTATTACAAGGTAGAAGAACTATGGGCTTGCTAATTTATAAATTAAAATAATTTAAGTGAAAGAATTTTTCTATGAAGTATAAGTCTGATTTTTTAAATTTTATTCAAGAAAGAGGGTACTTATACCAATGCACAAATATTGAAGGGCTAGATCAGTTATTACTTCAGAGTAATCACATAGTTGCATATATTGGTTTTGATTGCACTGCCCCAAGTCTTCACATTGGTAATCTGGTTCAGGTTATGCTACTCCGTCAGTTACAGAAATTTGGCTATAAGCCAATAGCTTTACTAGGTGGGGCAACAACCAAAATTGGCGATCCCTCTGGTAAAGACAAAGCCAGAAGTGTTTTATCTGAAGAAGATATAAATAAAAATGTATTAGGTATTAAGAATACCTTAGAAAAGGTTATATCCTTTGGTAGTGGAAATTCAGATGCAATTACAGTAAATAACCTAGATTGGCTAGGCAAGCTAGGTTACATAGATTTCTTACGTGATGTAGGAGCACATTTTTCCGTAAATCGCATGTTAAACTTCGATAGCGTGAAAAGCAGATTGGAAAGAGAGCAAAATTTAAGCTTTTTGGAATTTAATTACATGTTATTGCAAGCTTATGACTTTACTGAATTAAATAAACAGTATGGATGTCGTTTACAAATAGGTGGATCGGATCAATGGGGAAATATAGTAAATGGAATTGAGCTTGGAAAGAAGTTAAACTTACCTGAACTTTTTGGCTTTACTACACCCCTTCTATTAAACTCTCAAGGAAAAAAAATGGGTAAAACTGAAAGTGGAGCCATATGGCTCGATGGCAGCATGCTAAAGCCATATGATTATTGGCAATACTTTCGTAACGTCGATGATCAAGATGTCAGTCGTTTCCTAAGGTTATTTACAGATCTACCAATTAGCGAAATTAAAAAATTGGAATCTTTACAAGATCAAGAAATCAATGAAGCAAAAAAGATTTTAGCAACAGAAGTAACAAAGATATGTCATGGTAATGAAGAAGCGGAACGTGCAAAATCGGCAGCAATTGCTGCTTTTGAGAATGCAGACAGCTCATTACTGCATGACTATATTCTAAATAAAGAGCAAGTTGCTGATGGCATAGCTTTAATAGACCTATTGTGTGCGACAAAATTGGAATCATCTAAAAATGCAGCAAAACGCCTTATACAAGCTAAAGGATGCAAAATTAATGACAGCATTATTTTTGATGTTAATTACACCATAAGCTACAAAGATTTCACAGATAAGCCATTTATGAAGCTATCTGCTGGCAAAAAACGCCATATCAAATGTTGTATAGAAGACACTGATAAAATTCATTAGGTATATGGTCCTATAACTCTTCCTTTGATGGTGTTTTTTTCTCATATTTTATCATACCATCACTCTCTGGGACTGCACACAAGGTTTTTTATTGCCAAAAATATATTCTTTAATTATAATAAGGCTAAATTCAAAAAATTAAAAAAACCATAGTTGATTTTTAGTTCACTTCTCATTCGTAGTTAGTACAATTTTTACTATTTTTTGATATAAGGCAGATACTGATATTTTTACCGTGTCACACATATTAATTTGCATTTTAATACTGTTGAAGTTTTCTTATACTTATGCAAGTGAAGATTTAGAAATACAAAAAACCTTTAACAATATTGCTAAGTACATACAAGTTGATAAAAAATACAAAAAATATAATATTCTTGAAAAAAAAAGCAACAAATTCAACATAAAGGTAATACAAAACACCGACAAGAATTTTAGCATCAGTTCTACTTTAAAAAAGGCACAGAGGTCTTTTGAGTCAGGAGATAAAGAAGCAGCTATTTTTTTTCTCAATTCAATCATCACAAAATTTCCTTACCATAAAAACTCTTTAATTGGATTGGGTAATGTCTACTATGTAAATAAAGATTATAAACAAGCTATAGAGATATATAATAAACTACTAAAAGAATACCCTGGTGACTCTCTGGTATTGAATAATTTTTTAATAGTAGTGGCAAAATATAATCCCGACTTAGCATTAGATGAAATGTTAAAACTATACAATACCCACAGAAACTACGCACCTTTACTGGCAAATTTAAGTCTAATTTACATAAAAAAAGGAGACTTTATAAAAGCTAAGGAATATATGACAAAAGCAGTTTCCATTGACCAAAACAATGTTTTTTATATCTATAATTTAGCCATTATTTTAGATAAATTGTTGGACTTGGAAAATGCTGTAGCATGTTATGAGAAACTACTAGATAAGGCTATGAATTCATGTAGTACATGTAAAGAAATACCTTTACCCCAGGTAGAAGCAAGACTACACCTCATAAGGTCTTATATGTAGGCTTAGGTGTATACTCCCATCATACTCTGGCTAGACTTCAAAACAAGACTTGAAGTTTTGTACAATACTATTGAGCATAGCCAAATATGTATTTTTTCCAGATTCTACATCTAATCCAATAGGATCAAGCACTACCATCTTTGTATCATTGGAAAAAATCTTAGGATTTATACTATCCTCCCATGAGTGGGAAAGTATACACTTAATGTTCTCTTTTTTCATGATTTTTTTTAGTTTCATTAAGCTTTTCATACCTATGTATGAATCTTCCTCTATAGCAAGGATAACGCTTGGGGAGTTTAAACCAAAATATTTTTCGAAATATTGGTAAGCATCATGAGTAACTATGTATTTTTGATCTTTAAAATCATCTAATTCTTCAGCTATTTTTTTTACTTCTTGATCTATCTCTTGTATCGCCTTCAATGCATTATCATTGTACCTAGGGGAGTTTTCCTTATCCATTTTTGACAGCGTTGCGCTTATAAGGCGGATCATAAGTTTTGCATTTTCAGGGCTAAGCCAGATATGTAAATCTTTTTCATCTTTAATATTGGTAATCTTTCTAGAGAATGAATGCGGTCGAACAGGTAGTAAATCTACCACACTTGATAATCGTATTAATTTCTTATCATCTTTGGTAAAATTTCTTGCAAATGTTTCCAGCTCATCATCAATGTAAAATATAACATCGCTTGACTCTAGCTTACTTATGTCTGATGGTTTCAATGTATAGTGATGTACAGTTGCTTTACAGCTCAATAAATCTGGCTCTAAGATTCCATCTGTAACAGATGAGACAAGTGAATGTATAGGTTTTATCGTGGATATAACTTTTAAGTTGGATGAAAAAGCAGCATTGTAGTATAGTATAAACAAAAGTAATGAGAAGAAAGCTAATACATGTTTCATAAAAGAAAAATAAACCCTGTTAAAAAATCAAGTAATACTAATATCTTAAAAATAGAAAACCTTACCTTAATGTATAATAATAAAAAAATTCTTGATGATATTAATATATCATTAAAGAAAGGCAATGTCATTACAATACTTGGTCCAAACGGTGGAGGTAAAACTTCTTTGGTGAAAGCAGTTGTTGGCACAAATAAAGCCTATATAGGCAATATTATATTTGCTGATAACATAAAGGTTAGTTATATGCCACAAAATTTCGATATTAACAACTTGATGCCAATAACAGTTGAATATTTTCTCCTGAACAGCTTCTTGACCAAACTAAAGAGAAGTCATCCTGTGGTTGAAGAAGTAATAAAATTGGTTGGCATTGATAGTATCTTAAAGCATCAGGTATTAGAAATTTCTGCAGGACAAGCGCAATTGTTATTATTAGCCCGTTGTTTAGTTATAGAACCTGAATTAATTATTTTAGATGAGCCAGTAAGCTCAATGGATATCGATGCACGGGCTAAATTTTATGATATTATTAACGAAATAGCAAAAAAGAAGTTAGTATCAATTCTTATGACATCACATGATCTTGATTCCGTTATTCCATTTTCAGATTATATAGTTTGTATAAACAACACTATTTACTGTCAAGGTACACCTGATGAGATTATAAAAAATAAAGCTCTAAATGAAATATTCAGTAATTACACAACGAGATGATTCCAAGTATCCTGCGCCTTCTGCATATAATTGCAGTATTAATTCGCTATAATATACTACCTTATTTACTTTCACCTTCAAAAAAATCAATAAACAAAATACAAGGCCAAAAACTAAGGTATGCTCTTGAAAAATTAGGTCCAGTATTTATTAAGTTTGGACAATCTCTTTCGTCACGTACTGATATTTTAAATGAAGACATAACCAACAATTTGCTACTGATATGTGATAGACTGCCATCTTTTTCACACAAGACAGCAATTAAAACTATAGAAAGTGGGTTGAATTGCCAATTAAATGAAGTTTTTTCAAACTTTGATGAAATACCAATTGCAGCAGCGTCAGTCTCTCAAGTCCATAAGGCAGTTACAACAGAAGGTAAAGAGGTAGCTGTAAAGGTTTTAAGACCAAACATTGAAAAAATTTTTTCAAGAGACATAAAAATGCTTTTGTGGCTTGCAAAAATTGCAGAAAGGTTCAGTGAACAATCAAAAAGGCTAAAGCCTATTGAAACAGTCAAAACTTTTGTTGAAATTTGCCGATTAGAATTGGATTTACGTTTTGAAGCAGCGCACTCTTCAGAACTGAGAGAAAACACAAAAAATGACAAAGGTTTTTACGTACCTGAGGTAGACTGGAATAGAACTTCAAAAAAGGTTTTAACTCTGGAGTGGATGAACGCTATACCAATATACGAAATTAAAAAGCATAATAAGCAGATAGCTATTAATCTTATAGAATCATTTTGCAATCAAGCATATAGGGATTGTTTCTTTCATGCTGATATGCATCCAGGAAATCTGATGATTGATAATAATAATAACATTATTGCTTTAGATTGTGGAATTATGGGAAGAATAGACCGTAAAACATGTTATTATGTTGTCGAAATATTAAAGGGGTTTTTAACCCGAGATTATGATTGTGTTGCAAGAATGCACTTTAGAGCTGGCTATGTTTCACCACAACATAAACATTTTATCACAGCCTGCAGAGCCATTGGTGAACCTATTATTGGACAACCCATACAAAAAATCTCATTTGCTAATTTACTTGCCCAGTTATTCAAAATAACCAGCGATTTCAATATGGAAGTTCAGACACAATTATTATTGCTGCAGAAAACCATGATTTTACTAGAGGGAACATGTCGTAAGCTTTACCCAGAAATTAATATGTGGAAAGTAGTTGAAGCGTGGATGAAAGGTCAACAAAAAAATAAAATAGGATATAAAGAAAAGATACAGGATTTTTATCCTATAAAAACATTTCAGGAACTATCAGATCTGATAGGAAAATTAAACCTAATAGCTGATCAGAAGCTAAAAGGTAGTAATAAGTCATACGAAAAATTTTTCTTTTTATTACTAGTTGTTATTACAATATTGACTATTAAATTGTGTATTCTTTAAAACTTATAGGAAAAGTTGAAGGTTAATATCTTTTACTCTATACATAAGGTGGAAAATGCCAATTTTTAGGTGACAGCGTAAATATTTCAACACCATCTTTTGTAACACCGATTGTATGCTCAAACTGAGCAGAGAGTGAAAGGTCACGCGTTGTTACTGTCCAATCATCAAGTTTGCTTAGCAAAACTTCATGTTTTCCAGCATTAATCATTGGCTCTATAGTAAAAAACATGCCTTCCTTTAAGACCAAATCCTCATTGTGATCATAGAAATGCAGTACATTTGGTTCAGCATGAAAAACTCTTCCTATACCGTGCCCACAATACTTACGCACAATAGAGTATCCAAAATCGCTAATATATTTTTCTATTGCAAGTCCAATTTGATTTAATTTGCTGCCAGGCTTAACTTGCTCTATTGCATTCATCAATGCATTATAAGTAGCATCACATAAGCGTTTTGCTTTGATTGACGGATTGCCAAGCCAAAACATGCGACTCGTATCGCCGTGCCAGCCATCTAAGATCACTGTAACATCAATATTTAAAATATCTCCGTCTTTAAGTGGATTTTTGTCGGGAATACCATGACACACAACAGCGTTTTTTGAAGTGCAAATTGACTTAGGATAATTTCTATAGTTCAGTGGTGCTGGAATTGCACCAGACTCAATTATAAAATTATGGCACAGGTCATTTAGTTCAAGAGTTGTTACTCCAACTTTCACATGCGGTGTTATAAAATCAAGAGTTTCAGCAGCGAGCTTCCCTGCCTTACGCATGAACGTGAAGTCTTCTTGTGAGTGTATTGTAATACTCATACTTTAACTAATAAAGTAATATAAATAAATTTATTAAATTTCAATGTCAAGTATTGACTTAGGGTGTACATTATATGCTCCTTGGTTATTGATACCAATTTCAGAGATTTTTAGCTATAAACTTATATAGATTTTTTTTGCTCATGTGGTACTATAGGTTTAGGTTAACTATTGATAAGCATGAATAAGTCAGCATATAAAATCATAGATCATGAGTATGATGTGGTAGTAGTTGGTGCAGGTGGAGCAGGTCTACGTGCTACACTTGGTATGGCAGCTGCTGATTTTTCAGCTGCATGTATATCTAAAATTTTTCCAACTCGCAGTCATACAGTTGCAGCGCAAGGTGGAATCAGTGCAGCTCTTGGTAATGTTGCTGAAGACGATTGGCGTTGGCATGCATATGACACAATTAAAGGTTCAGATTGGCTTGGGGATCAAGATGCAATTGAATATATGTGTAAAAATGCAGAAAAAGCTGTAATTGAACTTGAAAATTTTGGGGTACCTTTTTCTCGCACAGAGGATGGTAAAATATATCAACGTCCTTTTGGTGGCATGACAACTCATTTCGGTAAAGGAAAATCAGCACAACGCACTTGTGCAGCTGCAGACAAAACAGGTCATGCAATTCTTCACACTCTATATCAACAGTGTCTGAAATTTGGTGCTGAGTTTTTCGTTGAATATTTTGTAATTGATCTAATTATGGATGACAAGACAGGGGCATGTTGTGGAGTGCTTGCTTGGTCACTAGGTTATGGAACACTTCATAGATTCCGCGCACATACAGTAGTATTAGCTACAGGTGGGTATGGACGTGTTTATTTTTCTGCAACAAGTGCCCACACTTGCACAGGAGATAGCAACGGTATGGTAGTGAGAGCAGGATTACCGCTTGAAGACATGGAATTTGTGCAATTTCATCCAACTGGAATATATGGTGCAGGGTGTTTAATGACAGAAGGATGTCGTGGTGAGGGCGGATACTTGGTAAATTCCAAAGGTGAGAAGTTTATGGAACGCTATGCACCAAAAGCAAAAGATTTAGCTTCTCGTGACGTAGTAAGCCGTGCTATAACCATTGAAATTCGAGAAGGAAGAGGCGTAGGACCAAATAAGGATCATGTACATTTAACTATAGCTCATCTTGACCCAGAAGTAATAAAGCTTAGATTGCCAGGAATTAGTGAAACTGCAAAAACTTTTGCTGGAGTTGACGTTACAAAAGATCCAATACCTGTTGTTCCTACTGTCCATTATAATATGGGAGGCATTCCAACTAATTATCACGGAGAAGTGATTACCATAAATAAAGGTAAGGAAGAAGTAGTAAAGGGATTGTTTGCAATTGGTGAAACTGCCTGTGTTTCTGTACATGGTGCAAATCGACTTGGTTCTAATTCATTACTAGATCTGGTGGTATTTGGTAGAGCTGCAGCATTGAGAGTAAAAGAAACCTTAAAACCTAATACGCCACATAAGAAATTGCATCCAGATTGCACAGATTGGATAGTAGATAGATTTGATAAAATGCGGTCTGCTTCTGGTACGCTTAGAGTATCGAAAGTACGCAGTAGCATGCAAAACACTATGCAAAAATATGCGTCAGTTTTTCGCACATCTGAATCTTTAGAAGAAGGTAAAAGAGCTATAAAAGAAGTAGCAAAAATGATGCCTGAGATCTTAATTGAAGATCGTAGTATGATATGGAATAGTGATTTAGTTGAAGCGCTAGAGTTAGACAATATGATACCACAAGCAGTTATTACCATGGAATGTGCAGCTAATCGAGAGGAAAGTCGAGGTGCACATGCTCGTGAAGATTTTCCTGAACGTGATGATACAAACTGGATGAAACATACTATAGCATGGCTTGATGATCAATCTAATATAAAAATTGATTATAAGAAAGTTTCTGAAAAAACCCTCAGTGATGAAATTGATTTCATACCTCCAGAAAAAAGGGTCTATTGATTTCTAGGTGTACAGTCCCAGAGAGTAATGGTAGATGAGAAAAAAAATACCATCAAAGGAGGAGTTATGGAACCATACAGGTACCTTTTATATGGAATTACTACATTACTTTGAACTTTTTGCCATTAGTAATCGGCAAATATTTGCAGCAGGTCTACTGATAAAATTCATTAGATACATGTTTTGTAAGAGGATTACTCTCATCCCACATAACTATATTATACTCTTATTTCATTTTGATGACTTTCAATAATGATTTCTCTCATCTCAGTACCAACACTATCTTGATCTAGGTCTTTTGTACATATGTTGTCTTTTATGCGTGAATAAAGAGCCGGCAACAATCTGTTAACTGCAATATTAGTAACAATACAAGATAGCGTATTATATGCAAATGCTTTTGCATTTTCTGATGCAGTGAAAGACTCATTACTAAAATGGCTCAGCGTAAAATAAAGTGTATGGAATACATTGTTATCATATAATTCTTTAAATACTTTAAATGTCTTGTCTTCTTGATTAATAACTTTATTATTAGCTAAATGAGTTATAGCTTTCATCGTACAGTATGCCATTGGCTGAGAGAGAACTGATAGCGCTAATCCTGCTTCTGTATCTGCAAATGCATTAGCAAGAAGTATGTGATGCATTGTAAGACATAAAGCATAAGATGTAAGAAACGCAGCATGAGCTGTATTCCATACAACCTTTCGTGTAGTATTTGTAGCATCATCTGCGTGTTTACCTAGTGAATCACGAGCTTTTTTAAGCATACATAAGCAAGATACAACAACTGCATTAGTTAATATAATATCAGATACATGGTATTGATATGGCATACCAGATTCGCGTTGCTTGTTCCTGAGTTCCCGGTTACCTATGTTACCGAATGGTCGTGCATCCTTCACGTATTTCACAATATCATCAAAAGTTCTTTCATTTTCTGGTAAGTCATGAATTGATGGTAAATTATCAAATTTCACTCCTTTCAATCCATATTCCATTAGTTTATATACTGCTTCAATATCTGGATTTGTAGAAGAGATAAGCATATTAGATTTTGGATATAGTTCAAGATACGCTTTATGTTCTTTCTCCATATTCTGAAATGGCACCTTTAATTCTTGGTGCTTTTCTAAAATTTCAACCAAAGGCTTTGGATTATCACGAAAATCACTCACAGTATGTACAATCTTATCCGATTCTGAAGTATGATACTTAAGTTCTAACTTATCTTTCTCATCTGAGTTTTCGGTAATATCCATGAGATGAAGACGATTGCAAGTTAATGGATAGGCAGTTTTATCTCCATATTTTGCTTTTACAAGTTTTTCTGCATCGTGACGTGCACCAACTCCCATAGCAACAAATTCAATACTTTCTATTTCTTCCTCTGTAAGATTTTGAGAGAAAACATCAACGAGATCATATAGCATTTGTCCTGATTTTTCTATATCAGTAGTATCCATTATAATCTTAAATCTCTTATCTGGTGACGATTGGTTTCGTTTTAAAATTGTAGGCATCAGTTTTGCAAAAGCTTCAACACTAGTAGCACTAGCAAATGGATTTATCATGCCAAAATAACTTTGCCTTCCATGAGATGCAATTAACTTACCGTCTTTGGAATAACTGAGATCAATTTCCATACCATCACATATAAGATCCTCAGCAAATCTACTTTGCGAAAATCCAATAAACCCTCTTGTAACAAGAGTATTATGTGCAATAACATTAACTTTACGATTATCTTGTGTTTCTTGAACTTCTTTACCCAACATTTCATTTTCATCTTGTATATTTTGAATTTCCTTACCCTGTACTTCTTTTTTTATCCTTTTAATTTTTTTACCCCATCCTTCTCTTTTTTCTCTCTTTAGTGCCTTCTTTAACGTTTCATCTGCCATATCAAGAGATTGCTTAAATTGACTTTTTACAGGATGATAATTGTGATTAGTAATATCATTACTATCCGATTTTATTATTGGCAATTTTTGTGATACGCTCAGAATTGAATTTGTTAATGTAGAAAGCATTTTTTTATCCTCAATCTATTAATAAACCATATTAATAGTTAAAATCTTAAACTATTAATTAAAATTTTAATATATAAGCTATTAAGGAATTATTAATCATAAGTGTTAAAAGTTATAAGTATCAGTTCAGGAATGTGGCAAAAAATAGTAAATTTATTAAAATGGAGACGGCTAAATATATGACCAATCTTTTGATATTATATGAAATTTAATGAGAAAATTGATATATTTAAACTCGTTAAACCTGCATATGAACTATATACCACCAAATAAGTGCTATTTACTTAACAAATTTACTGATATCGGTATTATTGAGTTTTGTATGAACTTACTGTAATTTGTATACCTATACGGTGCTACATAATAAAGGCTATCCGAAGCTAGAGTTAATTATATAATAATTATGTTAAATTATTCAATATAATATATCTCTTTTCTAAACATAGAATATATATTAAAATATTCAAATTACATGACACCAAGGTATTTTATGAGTGAAAAAAAATTAAAAGCTGCTGTTGTTATGTCAGGATGTGGTCATCTTGATGGAACAGAAATAAAAGAAGCTGTTTTAAGCTTACTAGTGCTCGATCAACAAGAAGTAACTATTACATGTTTTGCACCTGATATTAGCATTCCTCAAGTTATAAATCATAAAACAAGAGAAGCAACAAAGGAGAAAAGAAATGCACTTACAGAAGCCGCAAGAATTGCAAGAGGTGAAATACATGATTTAAAAGAAGCTAAAGCTGAAGATTTTGACATGTTAATTGTACCTGGAGGATATGGAGTTGCAAAAAATTTATCCATCTTAGATGAAAATAAAGGCACAATAACAGTAATACCTGAATTTAGAAAGTTAGTTCTAGAGTTTTTTGATGAAAAAAAACCAATTGGAGCAATATGCATCTCTCCTGTCGTAATTACTTCTATTTTAAGCAAAAAAGCTACAGTAAAAGTAACTATAGGAGATGACAAAACCCAATTAATAGAAAAATTTGGTGGAGAGCATATAAAATGTGATACAGAGTTATCAATAGAAGATGAAGAGCATAATATATTTTCCTGTTCTGCTTATATGAGAGAGGAAAGTTTATTTGCTATATATAAAGGAATAAAGCATATGATTGAAGGCATGATAAGAAAAATTAATAAAAAAGATTAAACAAAATTTTTATAATCACTTAAATCTAATATTATCTTATTAATATAGCGTTCATTTGCATCTTTGATAATAAACCTTGCACCATTCTTATATTCAATTACCTCACCTACAGAAGGAATTTTACCAGCAATTGAAAGAACTAACCCTCCAAGAGTAGCATAATCCTCTTCAGAGTCACGCAATTCTATGTTTAGGTCCTCTTCTAGGTAGTGTAGACATTCAAAAAGAAAGGAGTTATAATAACAATTTTTGAGAGAAGCTAAGGATGTTATACGACTTAAAAGATAAGCAATGGGAAAGGATAAAGGAGAGTTTACCCGGAAAGAAAGGGGATAGTGGAAGGAGTGCAAAGGACAACAGAAAGTTCATAGCAGCAGTGATGTGGATAGGGCGAAC
>NZ_JACVWV010000009.1 GCF_014534705.1 Wolbachia endosymbiont of Pentalonia nigronervosa
ACGTTCCAATAGAAAAACACCAAGAGAATACGATAAAGAGCTTTATAAAGAGAGAAATCTCATCGAAAGAATGTTCAATAAACTCAAGAATTTTCGTAGGGTTGCTACTCGTTATGATAAATTAGCTATTTCTTTCTTATCTTTTGTCCATATTGCTTCTATATATCTTTGGTTAAAATAAATGTCGACACTACCTACAAAACTAGATTTTTTGGATTGACCCACAATTCTATCAGAAGTTTTGTCACTGTGATTGCAGAAAACATAGAACACAAAATTCCTACTGATAAAGCAACAGAGAAGCCTCTGATTGCTCCACTACCAATAGCAAACATTATTCCTGCAGCAATTAACGTAGTGAAATTTGAGTCCAATATTGTGCCGACTGCATTTTTAAATCCCTCTTCAATAGCACGTGCTGTTCTTTTTCCTGATTTTATTTCTTCACGGATGCGTTCAAATATTAAAATATTTGCATCCACTGACATACCAATTGTTAGTGCAATACCAGTAATGCCGGGTAGTGTAAGTGTAGATTCAAGCAGAGTAAGAACTAATAGTATAAGGACCACATTAAAAAATAGTGCAATGGAAGCTAACAAGCCCAATTTACCATAAGTGACGATTATAAATAAAGATACGGCTATAGTAGAGATTATAGCTGCCATTTCTCCTGCTTTTATTGATTCTTTTCCTAGGCTTGGACCGATATTTTTTTCTTCAATGATTTTCAATGGCGCTGGCAATGCTCCAGATCTTAACAGTATTGCTAACTCGTTGGCTTGCTTTTCATTAAAATTACCGCTAATTTCTCCTTCCCCATTTAAGATAGGTTCACGTATTACTGGCACAGTTAGAATTGTATTGTCTAGCACAACAGCAAAAGGTTTGCCTATGTTTTCTTTGGTGATTTTCGCAAATTTTTTGCTTGCTATACTGTTAAATTTAAAATGCACTGTTGGTTTACCCAAAGAGCTAGATCTAGCTGATGCGTTAGTTAGTGCATCGCCACCTATTTCAGTTTTGCGAAATATTGGATAAGAATTGCCTAGTGAATCCTTAAGTAAAACAGTAGTTTCATGGTCGATATCCTGTACTTGAGTTACTTTATCATTTAACAAATGGAAAGTTAGTTTAGCTGTTCTACCAAGCAGTGATTTTATCTGCTCCGTGTTTTCTGCCCCTGGAACCTGTACTAATATTTTGCTCTGTCCTTGCTTTTGTACACTCACTTCCTTTGTACCAAGCTTATCTAAACGCCGTTGAACGTTATTGACTGATACTTCAGCTACTTCATTGATTAAGAAATTTTTATAGCTGGATTTGTATGAAATTGCGATAGAGGCATTTTTTTTGTGTAGTTCCAAATCTGGATTTATTTTATTAATTAATTTTATTGCCTCTTTATGGTTGTTAGCATTATTCAAGTTTATTATTATTTGCTCATTGTTTTTCACATCGCATTCAATATTTTTTGTCAGCAAAGCTTCTCTGACCTCGTCAGCTAGCATGTCTAGCTTTTCTTTGAAGTAAGAGTCCAAGTCTATGTCGAGTAACAGAGATGCCCCTCCCTTTAAATCAAGGCCTAAGTTTATTTTCTTTTTTGAAATTAAAAACTTGTTATCAAAAAAGTTCGGTAATACGATATATAAAGATAACAGGAACACGCATAATATTGAAATTGATTTAACTATAAGTTTCATAGATATAAATTACAAAGTTATAGTAGACCTCTCGCATAACCTACTTCTGATGGCAATTTTGTCGTCAAAACTTGCCTACGCTCCTCAAATACATCCAGGTATTCTGTGGTGCTCGTCTGCGTTTTTCCTAAAACATTTCTCATCATAAATAAGTTCTGCGAGAGGTCTAGTGAAGTAATTGTAAACTAAAAACGTCTTTAGTGCACTATTTTACATTTTAAGCTAGAATTTTACTTTTAAATACGCACACAAATGTTAGTTAGGATAGGCACTAGAGGTAGTAACTTGGCAATTGCCCAAGCTTTAGAAGTAAAGCGAGAGTTACTCAACTATTTTCCTAGCTTGTCTGTTGAAATTATTAAAATCAAAACTTCTGGAGATAAGCATGCTAACGCAAATCTTGCTGAAATAGGTGGTAAAGGGTTATTCATAAAAGAGATTGAAAATGCACTACTTGCAGATAATATAGACATTGCAGTTCATTCGCTGAAGGATGTACCTGCATTTTATTCACAAGGTGTAACAATTAACTGTATTTTGAAGAGGTTAAGCCCCTGCGATGTTTTTGTCTCTAGTAAGCATGCAAGTCTTGGATCTCTGCCGCAGCAGGCTACAATTGCTACTTCATCGATAAGGAGGAAAGTTCAGTTATTGAACTTCAGGCCAGATTTAAACATAGTGCCACTGCGTGGAAATGTTACAACCAGGTTGCAAAATCACAATTTTGATGGAATAATTTTGGCTGAGGCTGGGTTGATAAGATTAGAGAAACATCACTTAATTACAGAAATATTATCACCAAAAATGATGTTAAGTGCAGTAGGACAAGGGGCTATTTGCGTGCAATGCAGGAAAAATGATGTAAAAATTATCGATCTTTTAGAGAAAATTAATGATAATAAGTCATTTATAAAAGTAAAATCAGAGCGTAGTTTTATGAAAACGGTCAATGGTTCATGTTTCACACCACTTGCAGCTTTAGCTGAATATGTAGGTGAAAATATGTTGCACTTGCGGTGTATGTTAGCAGATGAGAGGAACATATATTATACTGAGCGCACTTCTTCTATTGATGATGCTGAAGAAATGGGTATGGATGCTGGGTTAGAGTTGAAATCAAAATGCTTATAAATTTACCTAAAGTGTGTGGGGTCTATCGCTACAACGTTCTAATGTCCAAAATGACGTGGTTAAATGTTGGCGGGCAAGCTGATGTATTATTTAAACCCCATGATATTGATGATCTCGCGCATTTAGTTAAAAACGCTGAATTGCCGATCAATATTATTGGTGCGACATCTAACATAATAGTGCGCGATAGTGGCATTAGAGGCATAACAATAAAGTTAGGTAAGGAATTTGCCTACATCAAAAGCAATGGAGATAATTCCATAATTGCTGGTGGTGCTGTATTATTGAGCAATCTTGCGCGTTTTGCTGAAGAGCAACAGGTAGGAGGTTTTGAATTTTTAGTTGGCATTCCAGGGACGGTGGGTGGCGGAGTAGAAATGAATGCAGGTGCATATGGTGACGACATTGCCGGCATTGTACAGTCTGTGAAGGCAATTAATTTGGCAGATGGCAACTTATATACGCTTTCTCCTCAGGAAATGGGATATTTCTATCGTGGGCACAATTTAGCAGGAAAATGGGCTTTTGTTGAAGCTGAGTTCAAGGGAGTGAAATCAGAGCGTCAGCTCATACGGCAAAGGATGAAAGAAATCATTATTAAAAAGAATCAAAGTCAACCAACGAGTGGCAAAACTGCAGGGTGTATATTCAAAAATCCGCAGAATCACCAAGCATGGGAGTTGATAGATCAATCCCAATGTCGAGGTTTGAGTATAGGGGGAGCCAAAATTTCCGATAAGCACTGCAACTTTCTTATAAATGATAACAATGCCACTGCATCTGACTTAGAAAGTCTTGGCAATAAGGTGCAAAAAATGGTAAAAGATAAGTTTAATATTGATCTTATATGGGAAATTAGGGTAATGATGCAATGAGCATAAATATGCTTGACAAGACAAGTTTGTTATTTCATAATTACGATAGGGATATTGTAATAACATTGAGGTATTAGTGTATGATGTTCAAAATGTATTACGGAAATAAGTTGTTGACTATTAAATTAATGATTATTAAATACTTTATGCCGATAATTATTATAGTATATTAATTCACTGTGGTGGGGTTTATGAAAGATTTTTTTAAGGATAACGAAAATAAAACGAGTTCAAGCTCAGATAATGTGCGGGCCCAAGGTAAAATTAGGCCGCAAGATATAATCGAGGAGCAAGAACTTAAAGCTAAAGAAGCACAAGAGGTATATCACAAGATATATAAAGATCTTGAAGAGTCCTGTGCTGAAATGGATACGTGTATTAACGAAGAGTGTGATACACCGGAAGTATTAATTGATAAGATCTTTGACTTTTTTCAAGGTGCTTTTGATGAAGCAGGTGTGGAAGATGAAAAAGACTATCAAAAAATTAAGGAATTTTTCGCTAGTAAAGCAAGAAAACGAGATCAGCTGTTATCAATGCTTGAGTTTATCAAGTCACTATTGAAGAAACTTTTCAGTGCGGGTTCAAGTTTGAGCTGGCAAGAAAGGTTAAAAAAGGAAATAGAGGATTTAGAAAAAGAATTACTAGATAAGGATTTATCTCCGGAAGAGTGGCTAAGTAAACTTGAAAGGTTGAATTTGCTGAAGTTTGTAGATCTTTTTGGACCATTGAATTTTATCGGCGCGGTAGTAAAAGCACTCACTATCTTTGTAGCATTTGAGGCCACTTCGCTAGTTGGTGAAGGATTTATAAAAGAACTGCTGGTCAAAGAAAAGGTTGTTCTGCCAGAAAATAGAGGAGTAAAGGAAGAAATCACCGATAAATTTATTATAAGCATTGTCAACATGTTGAGTGATGCTGTACCATTTGCTAAAAGTATAGGAGAACTGCTCAGCATAGCTGTTATTGAAAGTGTGACTGCTGGTATTAAGACCGAATTGGGAATTGTAGACACGAGAATACCATACGTTGTTCCTTTGCTTGTAACTCCTGAACCAGTTGTAAAAAAACTACCGGTAGAAGAAGTGCGAACAAAACCAGTAGAAGAACCAAAAGTTGAGAAGAAGCCAGAAAAACCAGCTGCACCGGAACCTAAGGTTGCACCAAAACCTAAAATCAAATCACCTGATGAGAGCAGGACTGTGGTAGAAGGAAGAGAACGACAACGTAGTAATGATCCTCGAGTACAATTTTTGCTTGCTCAAGCAAATGAATCAAATGTTCCACCTAGCACTGTGCAAGACCCTCAGCTTGCACAACATATATCTGGGCTGAACCTGGGACGCAGTCAAAATTAGTAAAAAAAATGCTTGCAATGGTAATTTATTTTTAATATACATGTTACATAATTTATTAAATAATAGGTAGGAGGTTAATATGAAAAAAAGTCAACAAATAGAGTGGCAGCAAAGTGAAAAAACAGTACGTCAACCAACAGATCTGTCTTTTCAGATGTATAAGAAAGAAGGTGGGCCAGGGGGAGTAAGGGCTCCAGATAAAGGTATTCGTAGGCAGTACTTTGGTGAACCAAATTCAAAGGTGTCCGGTCCGTCTTCAAGTCAACCAGGTTCGTCTAAAGATCAAAAAAAATAATTTATTTTAATAGGAGGGGTTATGCCTAATTTAGTTAAAAGGTTGGTTAATAAAAAGTTAGTTAATGAAGGGTTAATTAACGCATTAGTGAAAGCATTTAATATTAATAATTATACTTATAATACGTATACTAATTTTACCACAGAGTATGCCACAGATAATAAAGGTTACATTACAGAAGGTTATATTACTATGGCGTTTGATGATAATATGAACAAGGGACAATGTGTCAATTACTTACAAAAACTAAGGGAGAAAGCATTTAACAAGTTTTATTCGGGTGAAGTTGGGGCAGCAACTTCTTTTAATCTTGACTATTTTCCTTTTGACTGTGATGGGAAATATATAGTGCTGGCTAAAGAGGCGGGTAGATTAAAGCTAAGGGTTCTTATAACTCCAGAAGTGATATCTAACTTACAAGCTCATTTAGCGCTTTCGATGTCGAAGGACATTGAAGTGAAAATTGATGGTAAGATTATGCCTAAAGAGCGAGATGAGGATAAATGTGATAAATATATTACAGGTAGCAGTTTTGAAAGCGCAGCATTAGCTCAAAAATTTGCCGATCAATTTAATACAAAAGTACAAAAAATTAAAGATTTTACACCAGGAGGTAGATATTCTGCATCAGGTTGCGTGAGGGTTAAGGGGAATGATACATATGTTACTCGGAGTATTTTTAATGATGCTAACTTTGTTCAGGATTATGCAGAAGAATATATATGGCGTGTAGGGCGTACTTTTGAGAGTCCTAGTGCTAATGATGGTATTGGAATGCTCAAAAATGCACTCTTTCGATTTATTCGTCATGCAACAGGTATAAACATTAGGTATTGTGATCATGTTTCCTACGTATTTCCTGTTTTGGAAGGTGGCCGCAAGGAATATAGCATTCTTGTACCAGGTGTAGAGGATAAAGATGGTTTGAGATATCTAAATGAAAAGGAAGTGGCACTAATTAATTCTGTGTTTAGGAGCAGCAAGTTTAATTTTAATATATTGCACGATGTTAGTACCTGTATTGAAAAAAAAGACTTATCAACAACTCAAAAAACTATAGATGCGGTGGGTAAAAATGGAATATATGGTATAGATCTTTATAATGAAGATGTCAGCATTTGTGCGCTCGACACTATTTTCAGTAATTCTCGAGTTACTCAAGTTGGTAATGAGTATAAACTGGAAGTACAATCTTCTCCACACATAGATAAGTCGCAAGCTCAGCGGCAAGAAGCTTTATTGCGTATACAGGAAATTATATTGCGTGCGAGTACAGCTCAGTCACATGCAGAGACAGCTCAGTCACATGCAATAGAAGCTCAGAGATGTGCAAATATGACTATATTGCATACAGAGTTAGTTCAACTGAGTGCAGAGGCAGCTCGCTTGCGTGTAGATGAAATTAATTTACGTGCAGAGTCAGCTAAATGGTATGCAGAAGCATCTCGATTGCATGCAGAGATAGCTCAGTCAACTGAAGAGGAAGCTCACTACCTTGCAGAGGAAACTCACTTTCATGCAAAGGAAATGCAGTTCCGTGTAGAGGTAGTTAAGTTGCGTCAAGAAATAAACGAGAAAGATAAGGAAAAAAAGCAAAATCCATCTCGTTGTAACCCAAATGATCGAAGTAAGTGGGGATCAATAGATAGTAGTTCATCAGATGATAATGATCGTAATATTAATCATGATCCTGCTGCTAAGCCACCAATTGCTAATCGTTTAAGTACTGCAGCTCAATCAAGTAGCGATAATTTTGGCAATAAAAAGGGTCAAGGACAAAGTGATAGTGGACAAGGTCGTATACCTACGCCTCCACCTTTCCCTGTGGACAAGCCAGATCATCTTCATCTTCCATTGGGGCAACAAAATTCAAATTCTAGTACTAGCAGTGGTTATGATAGTAACGGACCTAAAACTGCAGAGCACAAGCAACTGAATGTAATTTTATCTTCTGATACGACGGATTCAGGTCACAGTAGTCGCAATAGTACTCTTCTACGCGGTAGTACTCCTCCGCGCAGTGGTACTTCTTCAACTGCAGATAAATATAAACAGAAAAAAAGTTTACTTTCTAGAATATTCTCCTTTCTTGGCAGAAAAGATAGACCAGAAGAAGATCCATATCAACATTCTATAAGCGATGCTAGTGCTAGTAGCATTGTTAGCAAGGATTCTGCAATTTCTCTTAGAAGTCAAAACAATACTGTTATGACTCAAGGAAAAGATAGTGTGCAAAGTAAACTAAGCAATCTCCAAGTGGAACGAGGTAATGTAGGTGAAAAAGAAGTGGATGTAGTGTTTTAATACTCAATTTGGTCCTTCCTTTCTTGTGGAAGGAGGGGCTGTATATGTTTAATATGAAAAATGGATAATTCTATTATAAGAAAGTACGATATTAGAGGTGTAGTGGGTGAGAATTTGCATATCAGTGATGGGTATGAAATCGGCAGAAAGTTTGGTCAAATTTTCACTAGCGTTTGTGTTGGCTATGATAGCAGAGTAGATTCACCAAGTATAGAAAAAGCACTGATAGCGGGTCTTATTGCCTCTGGTGCAAATGTTATACGCATTGGTTTGTGCTCTGCCCCTATGCTCTATGCAACAACACAGATTACGCAAGCCGAAGCTGGTATAATCATCACAGCTTCCCATAATCCCAGCGAATATAATGGGGTTAAGTTTTTCAGCAACAAAAAAGTTTTTTCCGATCAGGAAGTCAAGGAAATTATGAACAGTTCTGTTGAAAACAGTTCACGAGTAGGAAGTTTAATTAACATCAGTATATACGATCGATATATTAATATTCTGAAAGGTGTTATAAAAAACAATACCGAAAAAAAGTTGAAAATAGCCTGGGATTGTGGTAATAGCCCAGCAAGTGGCATTATTTGGTATATTGAAGAAATTTTACCTGGCCATACGCACATAGTGATAAATAACTCTATAGATGGCACATTTCCGCTACATGATCCAGACCCGATAGAAGAAAAAAATCTTGTGCAATTAATTAAAACCATCAAGGAGCATGAATGCGATGTCGGTATTGCGCTGGACGGTGATGGCGATCGAGTGCGTTTTGTTGATCACAAAGGCAATGTTATTTCCAATGACCATTTATTTATGATTTTTGCACGCGAAGTTTTGGATAAGCATCCCGGCAGTAAAATTGTTGCCAACGTAAAAATGAGCATGAAAGTGTGTGATTTTATTAGTAAATTGGGAGGGCAAGTGATTACTTGTGCTACTGGCCATTCATTAGTCAAAAAAAAGATGGTGGAAGAAAATGCACAGTTTGCCGGTGAATTAAGCGGGCATTTTTTCTTTTCTGAGTTAGGGTTTGATGATGGGTTATATTCTGCCATTAAGGCAATTGATATTTTACTTAAAAGAGAAAAAAGTCTGTTTGAAATAGTTGAAAATTTGCCCGAGTTGTATATTACTCATGAAGTAAAGGTTACGGTTAAAGATGAAAACAAATTTCAAATAATTGAATCAATAAAAAAAATGCTGCAGAAGGAAAATATTGCTTTTTCAGACCTTGACGGCATTAAGGTAACCACAGATAGTGGGTGGTGGTTGCTTAGAGCATCAAATACACAAAACTGCATCACTGCAAGATGCGAAGGAGAAACTTTGGAGGATTTTGAGCGGATTAGAAAGGTTTTATTTCATTATATTGATGCAGCAAAGTCGTTAAATTCGTGACTAAAAAAGTCAATGATATTTTTTCTGACCTCTGTTTTATCTGTCATGTTATTGATTTTTACACGAAAATCAGATGAGCCTTTAAGACCGCTGCTATACCACCCTATGTGCTTACGTGCCATTTTTACTCCTGGGTCATCTCCGTAATATTCAAGTATGCTATCATAGTGCTCAATGATCACATTTAGTTTCTCTAATGATGATAATTCGGAGATTTTTCCTCCTTGTAAAAAATTTATTGCTTGGTTAATGAGCCAAGGTTTACCGTAAGTACCACGGCCTATCATTACTCCATCAGCTCCAGATTCTTTGAGAGCATTCTGAATATCACTTAAGTTTTTAATATCACCATTTACTATAACAGGAATTTTCACTTGCTCCTTTACATTTTTCACAAACTTCCAATCTGATTGACCATGATAAAGTTGCGCTCTTGTTCTACCATGTACAGTTATCATCTGCGTCCCGAGATCTTCTGCGATTTTTGCCAATTGCGGAGCATTGCGATTTTCATCGTTCCACCCAGTGCGCATTTTTACTGTGACGGGAATATTAACTGCATTTACCACGGCTTCAATTATTTCAGCCGCTCTTTTTTCGTCACGCATTAGTGCTGAACCTGCATAGCCATTTACAACTTTTTTAACCGGACAACCAAAATTTATATCTATGATTTTTGCTCCCATGTCCTCATTCAGTTTTGCAGCCTCTGCCATTACCTCTGGTTCACATCCAGCAAGCTGCACAGCCGTTAATTCATCAACTTTTGCTTTTTGCAGACTTTGGCGAGTTTGCATAATCATCGCTCTGCTTGCGATCATCTCTGAAATCAATAAGCTTGCCCCGAGTTTTTTGACCACAGCTCTGAATGGATAGTCAGTGACTCCAGACATCGGAGCCAAAATTACTGGAGAATCAATCGTTAAATTTCCTATTTGTAGGGGCATAGCATAGATTTTTATTGTAAATTCATAGTTGACATTAACTCCTTTTCTTTTCACCCACTTGTGAAACACACGTATCTTCTAATACACTACTTTGATTTTGCTTCCATTCTGCATCGTTCTCAAGTATTTTTGCAAATATTGTTCTTATTTCTTTTAATTCCTCTAGAGTCAGTTTGTAGTTTAACTTTTCAATAATTTCATCATGTGATTTACCTTCTATTAACATATCAGTGATTTCCTTAGCATTCAGCAAAGCAAATACACCACAATTATACCCATCATTTTGTTGCTTAGCTTTAGAGCTTCTTAGATCACTTATTTCTATAGTCGCTTGTAATACAGCAGCTATGTAATAAACATCAATTTGTTTATCAACTAACTCGTTTCTGTCCTCTCTTACGCACCTTAATGCTTCTTTCATACTTTCTTTTTGTTCTTTAATCTTTGCGTCCTTTGGGTTCTCCTCAGATTTGGATATCAAATTACTAACTTCAGTCGTAATAGGTTCCATCTGTAGTTCAGTAATTTTATTTGCTAATTGTATATTTTCTAGTATACCATAAGCATCTTGTAATCCATTACCAAATGAGTCACAATAATAAGCCATGTATTTCTTATCTGATGGATTATATGAAACAACCAGTGTGACCCAATGGTGGCCTAAGTTAATGATTGAAGTAAATATTACTTTTAATTTTTCTTGCTCTACCTTTTTTTTATACTCCTTTAATCCTTCATTTAAAGAATTTACGTTACCAGGAATACAAAAGAATACGTCATTTTCTGTATTTTCTGAGTACCTACATACAGCTCTTGCAATATGAGCAATATCATGTTGTTGTAACCAGTATGTATACTTGCCTGCTTGTGTTTGGTTAACTAAATTTTGTCGTGCAAGAGCTGCATCACCATCTTGCTTAGAAAAAAGATTTGATAACTTGTTCGTTGCTGAACTAACTAATGAGCTAAATAAAGGCTTAGAACTACTGTGGCCGCTACTTTGTGAAACCTTAGAACTTTTGCTACTACTCTTTGATGAATCAAGAGAAGTTTCAGAATTACGGCGTCTGCTGCTTGGTGAAACTTCAGGGCTGCTGTTTGATGAATCAAGAGAAGTTTCAGAATTACGGCGGCTACTATTTTGTGAATTAAGAGAAGTATCAGAACTACTGAGGCTGCTACTTTGTGAAACCTTAGAACTCTTGTCATCTAATGTTTTTAGTTTTACAAATCCTTTTTCTTGAGTTCTTCTTTTATGTAAAGAATCCTTTGCCATATCGAATAAAGGTTTTGCGGCACTGAAAGTTAACCCAGCTGCTACTATGAAAACAGCTCCAAGCGCAATCCAAGCAATGGGTTTTGAGACTAGTAAAGCGAATGGCAGAATTAAATAAGGAGCAAAAGTAAAAACGAACGGTGCGATGCATAAGCTCGCAATAGTCACTCCTATATAAATATATACACCAAACTCTGCACCTACTTTAAAATTGCTAGGTTTTATGTAACTTTTCATTTTTATGTTTACTGAATAATATGCATATATTATAGAAAATATTAATTAAAATATCAATATATAGTTACTATTTTGAAATCATGTTGAATGTTAAGAATTTTTACGTTACATTGTAATCGAAATGGTTAGTCAATGCAATTATGCATGATATAGAGTATATACGTAAAAACCCTGAAGTATTTGATAAAGCAATGAAAAACAGAGGGGTAAAGGAATTTTCTATAACTGAAATATTGAAATTTGACCAAGAAAGTAGACTGCTAACCACTAAGTTGCAAGACTTAAGTAGGCAACGCAATGAAATTACGGAAAAAATAAAAAAACTTAAGACAGCTAAAAGTCCATGTGAACAAGAGGTGGCATTATCAAAAGATATTGCAAATGAAATAGAAGCAATAAGCTCAAAAGAACGAGAAATGAAGGGCATGTTGCTTAATATTTTATCTAATTTACCAAATATTGCTGCACAAGATGTACCAATCGGCGAAAATGAGGATTTTAACGTAGAAATTAAAAGATATGGGGAGAGAAAGCAATTAAACTTTACACCAAAATCTCATTATGAACTAGGAGAAAAACTAGGGTTGATGGATTTTGAACAAGCAGCAAAAATTTCTGGGTCGAGGTTTGTAATATTAGAAGGAAAATTAGCTCAGCTAGGACGGGCACTAGTAAGTTTTATGCTTGATATGCACACTAATGAGTTTGGTTATACTGAGGTATATCATCCAATTTTGGTAAAAGATGAAGCTATGTATAACGTTGGTCAATTACCAAAGTTTTCTCATGATTCATACTTAACTACCGATGAGTTAAGGTTAATTCCTACAAGTGAAGTAGTGTTAACTAATTTAGTTGCAGATAAGCTTGTAAGTGAAAATGCACTGCCTATCAGGTTCACTGCATATTCAGAATGTTTTCGCAAAGAAGCAGGAAGTGCTGGACGAGATACTAGAGGTATGATAAGACAGCATCAATTTGGTAAAGTTGAGTTGGTTAGCATTACAACTGAAGATCAATCAAAGAGTGAACTGGAGCGTATGACAAATGTTGCCGAAGAAATATTAAAGAGGTTAGAATTGCCATATAGAGTAATGTTACTATGCAGTTGTGATATGGGCTTTGCTGCGCAGAAAACTTATGATATAGAAGTATGGCTACCTGGACAAAATAAATACCTGGAAATATCAAGTTGTTCAAATTGTGGTGCATTTCAAGCAAGGAGAATGAATGCTAAAACTTCTAATGGAAAAATAAAAAAATATGTTCATACTTTGAACGGTACAGCTTTAGCTATAGGAAGAACTATTGTTGCTATAATGGAAAATTATCAAAATTCTGACGGGTCAATTGCAGTGCCAGATGCATTGCAAAAATATATGAGGTGTCAAAGTATTTGACAATTTTCATGTATAATTTAGTATTTAATTGCCATTATGTAGGTAAGTTTTAAGTTGTTATAAGAGAGGTTGAAAATGAAGGTTTTGGTTATAGGTTCTGGCGGGCGTGAGCATGCTATACTTTGTGCTTTAAAGAAATCTCCTACGCTGACCAAGTTATATGTGACTCCTGGTCGTCAAGCTACGGAAAATTTAGCTACTTTAGTAGATATAAATGCTAATAATTCAATGGATGTAACACAATTTTGTAAGAGGGAGAATATAGAATTGGTTGTTGTTGGTCCAGAACAGCCAATAATCAATGGTCTTTCTGATGACTTAACTGCAGAAGGAATCAATGTTTTTGCTCCAAGTAAAGCAGCTGCAAAGCTTGAAGCATCGAAATCTTTCACTAAGGAACTATGTAAACAATATAGCATACCAACTGCTAAATATGAGTATTTTGTTGATGAAAATTCGGCCAAGAATTTTGTAAAGAGTAGAAAAATAAAATTTCCACTTGTAATTAAGGCAAATGGACTCGCAGCAGGAAAAGGTGTTATAATATGCCACACAGAGGATGAAGCTTTTTCTGCTATAAATTCAATGCTAGTGAAGAAAAAATTTGGTGAATCAGGTGAAGAAATAATTATAGAAGAATTTTTAGTCGGGAAAGAAATTAGTTTTTTTGTTCTTGTTGATGGGTTGAAAACAGCAGTGCTTGGCTGTGCAAGAGACTATAAAAGGGTACATGAAAATAATGAAGGACCAAACACAGGTGGCATGGGAGCGTATTCATCGCCTTCAATTATCAGCAAAGAAATGGAACAAAAAATTATTCAAAGAATAATATATCCTACAATTCAAGCATTAGTTAATATGGGTACACCTTATCAAGGAGTGCTATTTGCTGGTGTAATGATTACTAAAGATGGCCCAAAACTTCTTGAGTATAATATCAGGTTAGGTGATCCAGAAGCACAAGTAATATTGCCTCGGATTGACCCTAGCTGTGACTTATTAAAGTTGATGTTATCAGTTGTACAAGGAAAATTAAATGCTAAAATGGTAGAACTCAATAACAAATCCACAGTTTGTGTAGTAGTAGCCAGTGAAGGTTATCCAAATGATTATAAGAAAGGAGAAATCATAAAAGGGTTAGATAGGATTGAAAGTATTCCGGACGTTTCACTGTTTCATGCTGGAACTAAGTTGGATGAAAATGGTAATTGGATTTCAGATGGCGGTAGGGTATTGAATGTAGTTGCAGAGGGAGACACAGTAGAAGAGGCAAAAAGTAAAGTGTATTCAGCCCTAAACTTTTTAGAGTGGCCAGGGGGAGTTTTTAGATATGACATTGGGTTGTCTGAAAAGTAGAGATCTATTAACTTACTTTTATGCAGTATTGGCTGTTCTTGAACAATAATCTAACATTTTTTATCCCTTGATTACGGAGTTTTGATGCTGTTGATTTAGCGGCATCAATATTTTTGAAAAATGCAATATATCCTTTACTTTCAGCAGTGATTTTTTTTGGATGACGTGCCTGTATAGCTTTCTCATATTGCTTTTTGTAGTGTGGATTTTTCTTAACCAATTGTTCTGATTTTTCTCTTAGGTACTGAATTTTTACTCTTGTAAGTCCGTCCTCATGAAACCCTAAAATCCTAGCTGCTTCTTCTGAAAGGTCTATAATTCTATCCTCAAAAAAAGGACCTCTATCATTGACTCTTATAACAAGTTTCTTCCCATTTTTGAGATTAGTTACAAGCACAAAGCACGGCAGTGGTAATGTTTTATGTGCTGCTGTGATCAAATTACGATCAAATATTTCACCATTTGCTGTTGGTTTGCCATGATCTTCTATGCCATACCAAGATGCTACTCCTACTTCCTCATAGTCACTGTAACTTTTTGGATGGTAAGTGATGCCATTGATTGTATAGCTGCTGCCAATTTTATAATAGCCCGGTTTTCTATAGTGTTTGTGATGAAAACTACAATCACTGATTAGAGTAAACATTAGGCACAAAAATACCAACTTTCTTATCATTTGCTTTTGTGAAAAGATTCGTCACTGTGTGATTTGTAAGTATAATAAATTTAGTTAATGAAGTAAATCTCTAAAGATGGACAGTACTAGAGTAGTACATATTATAGGTATAGGTGGAATAGGAATGAGTGCTATTGCTGAAATCCTGCATAATCTTAACTATAAAGTGCAGGGTAGTGATGCACACTCAAATAACAATATAGATAGACTAAAAAAACTTGGTGTAGAAGTATACGTTGGCCATAGCACCGATAATATTAATCAAGCGCAGATAGTTGTATATTCCTCTGCAATCCAACCCAACAACGTAGAGTTAGTTGCAGCAAGAGAAAGTAATAAAGTTGTTATTCACAGATCTGATATTCTTGCTGAGCTTACAAAAAATAAGTACACCATCGCAGTTTCAGGTTCAAGTGGAAAGACAACAACAACAGCAATGATAGCTTCTATTTTTGATCATTCTAATATTGATACAACTGTTATTGTGGGAGGAATCTTAAATTCGTATCAAAGTAATGCAAAGTCTGGTAAAAGCAATATTTTTTTGCTTGAAGCTGATGAGTCAGATGGAACTATGCTAAAAATTCATGCCAATATTGCAGTTATAACTAGTATTAACAATGATCACATAGATTATTATGGTACGTTTGATGGCATCAAGCGTGCATTTTATCAATTTATAGATCAAGCAGATTACGCTATTTTACCGGATTCTGTGGATATTAATTGCAGTGGAGATAAGATACAAACGTTCGGATTTGAAGATGCCAATAGACCTCTTTCGAAAACGATTTATGGTAAGAAATTTTTAGAAGAAGTGCAAGCGAGCACCACAGAATACTCGAATGTATTTGAGGAGCGTAGCTCAGCTTCGACGACAAAATTGCCATCAGAAATTGAGTTTCGAAAGAGGTATAATATAAGGGCTGTTAACATTAAGCAGCATACTAATAGCATAGAATTTGATGTATTAATCAATGTGAATGAAGCTCAGTCATTTCAACTGAAAAGTATAATACTATCAAACGCGATCGGAATGCATAAGGTTAGTAATGCTTTAGCTGCAATATCAGTTGCAATTAAATTGGGAATCAGTGAAGAAAGCATTAGAAAAGGTCTTTTAGAATTTAAGGGAGTAAAAAGAAGATTCTCTACAGTTGCTGATATTGATGGTGTGAAGTTAATAGAGGACTATGCACATCACCCAGATGAAATTCATGCAACTTTAACAGCTGCACGTTCAATCAGTAAAGGTAAGGTTATGGGAATTATCGAACCACTGCGTTTTGCTCGCATTCGTAATTTTTTCTGTGAGTTTATAAATATTTTCAGGATGTTTGACTATGTAATTCTTACCCCCGTTCATCCTCCAGAAGATTATCCCATTCCTGGTTGTAGCATAGATGATATACAGAAGGCTTTGATAAGCAATGGTTTTAATAATGTCAAAACTATGAATGACTCTCTGTCAATTTCGCGTTTTATTAATGATTTCACAAATTCTGGGGATATAGTATTATTTATAGGAGCTGGCGGTAATATAGCTAAATTAGCAAAAGAAACTGCTGAGTGTATGATAGGAGCAGAATAATGAAGAAAATAATTCGTAATGTACTTGCAAGGGAAATTTTAGACAGTAGAGGATACCCAACAGTTGAGGTTGAGGTAGAACTATGCGATGGAGTGATGGGCAGAGCATCTGTGCCTTCTGGAGCTTCAACTGGCAAATTAGAAGCTCTAGAGCTGAGAGATGAGGATGAAAAAAGATATTATGGCAAAGGAGTATTGAAAGCTGTTGCGTCGGTAAACAAAGCAATATCAAATAAAATTATTGATATGGATGCCACTAATCAGGGTCTTATAGATGAAACTTTGATAGAGATGGATGGAACAGACAATAAATCTAATCTTGGAGCAAATGCAACTTTAGGAGTGTCTCTTGCTGTGGCAAAAGCTGCAGCAAATAGCTTGAATATACCATTGTACAGGTATTTAGGTGGAAGCCAGGCACAGATTATGCCAGTACCGTTAATTAATATACTTAACGGTGGAATGCATGCAGATAATAAACTAGACTTTCAGGAATTTATGATTATTCCCATTGTAGCTGAGACTTTTAGTGATGCATTGAGAATGTCTGCGGAGGTATTTCATAGCTTACGTAATATTCTCGAGAAAAAAGGTTATAGTGTAAATGTTGGGGATGAAGGCGGATTTGCTCCAAATATTGAAAAAACTGAGGAAGCAATAGACTTCATTATTCAAGCTATAGAATTAGCTGGCTACTCTGGCAGTTTTGCACTTGGACTTGATGTTGCTTCCTCCGCTTTTTATGAAAATAAAGTTTACAAATTTGAAAATAAAGAATTAACCTCAGAGGAGTTGATAGAGTATTATTGTGGTCTTGTAGCAAAATATCCAATCGCTTCTATAGAGGATGCAATGAGTGAAGACGACTATGATGGTTGGAAGCTTATTACCGCAAAGCTTGGAGGTAATATTCAATTAGTAGGAGATGATTTGTTTGTGACAAATTGTAAGCTGATAAGCGAAGGCATAAAACAGAAAATGGCTAACGCTGTACTTATAAAACCAAATCAAATAGGAACATTAACAGAAACCTTTAATGCTATAGAAATGGCCAGATCAAATGGATATAAAGCTATTATCTCCCACCGCTCAGGAGAAACAGAGGACACGACAATATCACATATAGCAGTTGCATCAAACTGCGGGCAAATAAAGACAGGAGCGCTATCTCGTTCTGATAGATTAGCAAAGTATAATGAATTGTTGAGAATAGAGGGTTCACTACCCAAGCATTCATATGGATCTATATGAGTTTTATTGATGAAGTAAGGCTTTTTCTTAAAGCAGGAGACGGTGGTGATGGATGCGCAAGCTTTCGTCGAGAAAAGTTTGTTGAATTTGGTGGACCAGATGGTGGCAATGGTGGTAGGGGTGGTAGTATCATTTTCATCGCTGACCAAAATATCAGCACTTTGCTTGATCTTCGCTATAGGCAACGCATAAAAGCTGAAAGTGGAAAAAATGGCTCAGGTAGAAATAAAACCGGTGCTTCAGGGAAAGATGTTGTGCTCAAGGTTCCGGTTGGTACACAAATTATTGATGAAGAGACTGAAGAGGTAATAGCTGATCTTGATAAAGCTGAAATGGAGTTTTTGGTAACACAGGGAGGTCGAGGAGGTATTGGAAATACTCACTTTAAATCTTCCACTAATAAAGCTCCTAGACATTTTACTCTTGGTCATCCTGGAGAAGAAAAATACGTATCATTAAAGCTGAAGGTTTTATCTGATGTTGGCATTATTGGTATGCCAAATGCTGGTAAATCACGATTTTTAACTCGTTGTTCAAACTCAGATTCGAGAGTGGGTGATTATCCATTTACCACCTTAAGACCTCATCTTGGTGTTGCAAAAATAGATTGTGATGAGATTGTTATAGCAGACATCCCTGGAATCATTGCTAATGCTCACCTGGGAGTCGGACTTGGGCATAAGTTTTTAAAGCATATAGAGAGGTGCAGAATCTTACTGCATTTGATTGATGTAACCCACGAAGATGTTGTTTCAGCTTACAGTTGCACGCACAACGAGTTAAAACTCTATAATAGTAGTCTAACTAAAAAAGAAGAAATTGTGGTATTAAACAAGTGCGACTTACTTACAGAACAGGAAATTTTGGATAAGAAGAATTATCTAGCGCATTACCTCAACAAGGAAGTGTTGTGTTTATCAATTAATGACAGTTTACAGTCTATTTTAAGATTGTTAAACGCTAAACTTAAACCATCACCTTGATAGCTTAAACAATATATTCCTCAGGACGATCACTCCAAGGCCGTATTTTTACAAATAAAAAAAGATGTACTTTCTGTGCAAATATTTTCTCTAACTCGCTACGTGCCTCAATATTAATTTTTTTTATATTACTGCCGCCTTCTCCTAAAATTATTTTTTTATGACTTTCTCTTAAGACAAATATAACCTGCTTTATAATTAAACTTTTATCCTTCTTCTCCTCAAATTGTTCAGTGATAACTGCTGTAGAATATGGTAATTCCTGATGCAAATTCAAAAATAGTTTTTCTCGTGTGATTTCTGCTGATAAAAAATTATTTGATGAGTCTGTTGCTTGATCTTCTGGATAAAGCCAAGGACCAACAGGTGCAACTTCAGATAAATAATTTATTAAATCAAAAAGTCCATCATTCTTTAGTGCTGATATCATGAAAATTTTTTCGAATTTATACAATAGATTGAAATGTTCATATGCCATTTTTAATTCAGGTCTTTTTATTAGATCAATTTTATTGAGAATTAAAATGCACCTATGCTGCAACTTGACAAGTATAGCCTTAATTTTTTCTATATTCTGTAGATAATTTTTAACATCGATAAGCAGTAAAGTTATGTCATCACCTTTAATTGCTGACCATGCAGATTTAACTAAAGCTTTTTCAAGTTTAGTTTTTGCTGTAAAGATTCCTGGAGAATCGGTAAAAATGATTTGTGTATCACCACAAATTGCAATGCCTCTTATTTGTGTTCTTGTTGTTTGTGCTTTAGGAGTTACAATTGCAATTTTTTTACCTATAATGCTATTAATTAGTGTGGACTTACCAGCATTGGGCAACCCAGCAATGGTAACAAATAAGCATTTTTGTTCTTTCACACTTTAAAAAATTAATAGATAAATATTAAAAATATAGCAACTTTATGTCAATTGATTTTTATGGATAGCTATCTAATACCACATCACCTGCTTGTACGCTTTTTCCTTCTTGCACAAGAATCTTTTTTATTACTGCTTTTATTTCAGAGCATATGATATTTTCCATTTTCATTGCTTCTACAACAAATAAAGGTTGCCCTATTTCTATTTGGGTTCCTATATCCACATATAGCTTGGTTAATAAGCCACATATTGGTGATTGTATAATATTTGCTGAAATTTCTTCTGTTTGATTGTTGAGCATTAACTTATTTAGTTCAGCTATATGAGGATGAAATACACAACATTCAGTTTGCATTCCCGCATACTTTAATAAATATTTATTGTCTTTCCTATTAACTTTTACTGTAATATCACTCATAGATTGCTCTTCTATTTCATCACTAATAGGATTGGAAAGAAGCTTGATTGTTACATTCAACAGCTTATAGCTATTCGATTTCCATCTGCCTTTTATAGAATAGCTATTGTGATTGTATATTGCTGTTAATGTATCATCTTGATATTTTGCATTTATATGATACTCATTGTCATTGACCACTACTACAAACGTTTCATTAGACCTCTTTCGAAACTCAATTTCTGATGGCAATTTTGTTGTCGAAGCTGAGCTACGCTCCTCAAATACATCCAAGTATTCTGCGGTGCTTGCTTGCACTTCTCCTAAAAATTTCTTACCATAAATCAGTTTTGAAAGAGGTCTATTTACTGTACTACTGCAGTATTTTTGTTCATTTTCTAAGTGAATGTATAATGCCACTAAAATGGATGTTTTTACATATTCTTCTGTAACAAAATCACCATAAAACCCATTGGGGTAGAAGTCTAGAATGAACCTAGTGTTAAGCTTCCCTGCAATAAAATTTGGATGATGAAAAATTGACTCAAGAAATTCTATATTGTTTGTTACCCCATCTATATAGCACTCAGATAATGCTTTTTGCATTTTACTAATTGCTTCTATTCTATCTTGCCCGTGTGTTATTACTTTTGCAATCATTGAATCATAAAACGTACTGATTTCTGAACCTGCAGTAACTCCATCGTCTATCCTGACATAATTAGGTTTGTCATAATATTTTATTCTGCCACTGGAAGGAAAAAATTTCTTTGATGGGTCTTCAGCACATATTCTACTTTCAATTGCTGAGCCAGTAAGTTTAATATCATCTTGGTTAAACCTCAGTTTTTCTCCACAGGAAATCCTGATCATTTCTTCTACAATATCTATTCCACTCACAAGTTCTGTTACTGTATGCTCAACTTGTAGTCTAGTATTTACCTCAAGAAAGTAGAATTTTTGGTTTTTATCTACAACAAATTCAATAGTTCCTGCTGTGGAATAGCCAACCTGTTGTGCCAAAGAAATGCATTGAGCATACATCTCCTGCCTCACTTGTTCACTGATAAATGGGCTTGGAGTTTCTTCTATTATCTTCTGATTGTTTCTCTGTATTGAGCATTCCCTTTCCCCAAGGCATACTATATTGCCGTATTTATCTGCTAAAATTTGTATTTCAATGTGCCTTGGTAATTCTATATATTTTTCAATAAATATACTGCCATCTTTAAAGCTCTTCTCTGCTTCACTTGTTGCAGATGCAAATGCCAGCGCAATTTCTTTTGTTGAATTTACCACTCGCATGCCTCTGCCACCGCCACCCGCAGCAGCTTTAAATATCACAGGAAACCCAATTTCTTCAGCAACTTTTATTGCATGGACTACATCACTTATCTTGCCCATATACCCTGGTACCACATTGACACCAGCTTTTCTTGCAGCGTCCTTTGCTGTGATTTTATTAGCTGTAACTTCTATTGTTTTTGCACTTGGACCGATAAAATCTATGTTATATTTCTGAAGAGCGCGTGGAAAATCCGAATTTTCTGCTAAAAAACCATAACCCGGGTGCACTGCTTGCACGTTCGTTTCGACTGCAACTTCACATATTTTATCAATATTTAAATAACTTAAATAAGAAGGTGAAGGACCTATGTACCTTGACTCATCTGCTTGCATAACATGCTCAGAATTTACATCTGCATCCGAATACACACAAACACAAGATATACCCATTTTATGGGCAGTTCTTATAATCCTGCAGGCAATTTCGCCCCTGTTTGCTATTAAAATTTTACTATACTTTTTTTCTAACATTCAGAAAGTTTATTCATGCCTGCAGTCATTTTAGCAAACTCCTTGGTTCTCTGATACAGAGACAGCAGATATTGCACCCTCTTCAGATAATTTAAACACTTCATTGCATGCTTTGAGTGATAAAAATGCAGTTCCACCCACAGCCATTGAGGCAATTGAGCTCAATGCAAAAGTTGCATTAGCTAGAAATAGAAAGTATAAAGACAAGCATAACGCGGTAACACAGATTATGGCACCTACTACATATAAACTCGCATGTAGTTTCTTATTACATATAAAACTGTCTTTTATGCCTACAGTTTCCTTGATTTCATCTTTTTCACAACAACCATCAAGAGGAGTTTCTTTATTCTTATTTAAAGCATACTTTTTACTCTGCAACGCGTCTTTAATGTATTTTGTAACGTATTCTTCGTCTAGATTCTTTAGTTCTTTTGCTAGATTCTCTAATCCTTTCTCGTCTTTAGCTTCCCTTGCTTTTGCAATTTTACGTTCAATTTCTGATCTTTCTTTGCCTCCAGCTTCTGACCTTATATGTTTAAGAATTCCCTTCACAACAGACGACAAAATTCTACATCTTGCTGCTTCGTGAAACGGATTATTTCCATCATCATTTTTGTGTGTTACAAGAGCAATATTTTTCTTACAAATGAACACGAAGGCGTCTATATTTCGCGCTCTAGCAGCCGTATGTAAGTAACTATCTCCTATTACCTTTTGCTTTGTTTTATCAAACGGACCACTGTAAATATAGTCATAGTCAACATCTAATTTTTCAATGAAATTCTCATCTTTTAGTGACAACTTCTTCCACAAAGCTGTATTCTTAATTGCGATGCACAATGGAGTGTCACCTTCATCATATCTAATATTTTTTAAATTCGTTGAATCTACATTGTCCTGCAATAACTCTATGATACCTTCATAACCTAACTTTTCTTGCAGTTTTTCAATTAAATCAACTATGGAATATTCTCCCATAACTTCTCCTTTACTACTTACATAAAATTATACCACTTAATTTATTAAAAAGCAACTCAAACACGTGTCATGTTATACCATTGTTCCGCGTTTAAAATTTCTATGCCCAACTCTTGCGCTTTTTTGTATTTCGATCCTGGATTTTCTCCTGCAACCAGGTAATCAGTTTTAGTAGAAAGACTGGAGCTTACTATTGCTCCTAGGGTTTTAGCTCTAGCTTTAGCTTCATTTCTACTCATAGTCAGTGTGCCAGTGAACACTATAACTTTGTTGCTAAAGATGAAGTTACTATTATTTGCATCAACAGAAAGAATTGTTAGATGGGAAGTAAGATTGTTTAATACTGCAATATTGCGTTTTTCAGAAAAGAATAACTCTAAGCATTTTGCCATTCCTTTTCCTATGCAATCTATGTCTAGTAGTTCAGAAAAAGCTTCTTCGTCAGAGGACAACTTCGTCATAGACAAGTACCAGTTTTCATAAGAGATGTAGTAATTTGCCAGTAATTTTGCCACAACTTGGCCGATGGACCTAATACCCAAAGAAAATATAAATCTATCTAAGGTTATTACTCTTCTATTTTGTATAGAAGTCAATAGATTAACTATTGACTTTTCACCCCAGCCTTTTTCTTCTTTTAGGTTAAGCTTGTTCAGTTTTTCTTCTAGAGTAAAAATGTCAGAAATCTGTTCTATTAGACCAAGTTTATAAAAAAATTCTATTTGCTTTTCTCCAAAGCCATCAATATCAAATGCATCTTGTGATACAAAATGCTTCAATTTGCCTATGATTTGCGCTTTACATGTAAACTCTCCAGAACATCGTGCTACAGCTTCTCCTTCTAGCCGTTGCACTTTACTTCCGCATTCAGGACAAGCTTCAGGGAATATGAACTCAGGTGCATTTGCAGAACGAGCATTCTTATCTACCTCTTCTATTTTGGGAATTACATCCCCTGCTCGTTTTACGGTGACAATATCACCTTCTCTTATGTCTTTACGCTTAATTTCATCTTGGTTGTGGAGGCTTGCTCTGCTAACTAATACTCCACCAACATTGATCGGGACTAATTCTGCAACTGGGGTTAAGGCTCCAGTTCTACCAACTTGTATGAGTATTCTATTTAACTTAGTTTTTGCACAGATTGCAGGAAATTTATAAGCGAGCGCTGAACGCGGAGCTTTGTGAGTACTGCCCAACCGATCTTGCAATGTCAAATCATTTACTTTATAGACGATGCCATCAATATCATAATCTAAATTATAACGGCAATTGTAGATTTTATCATAAAATTCCAGCATTTCCTCTAAAGTATTTGCGATAAATTGGTTTTCATTTACACAAAAACCTAGTGTTTTTAAACTACTTAATACTTCGTGCTGATTATGTGATGTTCCACCTATTAAAGAATAAGCAAAATATTTTAGTGGCCTGCTAGCCGTAATATTTGCATCAAGTTGCTTTAGAGAACCTGCAGCTGCATTACGTGGGTTAGCGAATTCATTCTGTACATTTAGTTTTGCAAAATCTTTGTTAGAAATGTATACCTCGCCTCTTATTTCCAGCCTACCTTCCATACCCTGTAGAAATTTAGGAAAGTCCTTTATAGTTGCAACATTGTGGGTTACATTCTCTCCTACATGACCATCACCACGAGTTGCAGCTTTAACAAACACTCCATTTTCATAAATTGCAGAAAATGACAAGCCATCTATTTTAGGCTCACATATCATTTCTACTCTATCTATATTTAAAAATCTTTTTATCTTGGATAAAAATCTCTCTACACCTTGCTCATCATGAGCATTGTCAATGGAAAGCATAGGTTCTATATGTTCTACTTTAGCAAACCTCTCATCCGGTGCAGCACCAACGCTATCTTCAAATTCTGCTATTTTAGCTGCTTTTTGCTTCAATTCATCGTATTCAGCATCGGTGATTTCTGGTTTACTCCTCTGATGATACAGTACATCATGATAATTAATTTGTGCTTGCAGATCGGCAAACTCTTGCTTTGTCTTCTCTATCATTTTTTGACCTTTATCAATTCAGTTGTATTTACTCAGAATCAATAGATAAATTGGATATTTGATAAGCATAATTTGGGGCTTCTTGTGTAATTATTATGTCATGAGCATGACTTTCTCTTAACCCTGATGCAGTCATAACTACAAATTTACAATTTTCTTTCATTTCTGCTATGTTTTTATTGCCGGTATACCCCATGGCAGCTTGTAGACCTCCCACTAATTGGTGTATAACTCCCGATGCTGGTCCCTTAAATGGTACTCTTCCTTCTACACCTTGCGGAACTAACTTAAGTTTTGCATCACTATCTTGAAAGTAACGGCTAGCTGAACCTCGTTTCATTGCACTAATAGACCCCATTCCACGATAACTTTTATACGCTCTGCCCTTATAAATAATAGTTTCACCTGGACTTTCATCAGTACCAGCAAAAATTGAGCCTATCATCACAGAATCTGCACCAGCTGCAATGGCTTTTGCAACATCTCCTGAGTATTTTATCCCACCATCAGCAATTAATCTCACATTATTTGCCTTGCATGTTTCCGCAATATTCTTAACTGCAGAAAATTGTGGTACACCAACACCCGTAACCACTCTTGTAGTGCATATTGACCCAGGTCCTATGCCAACTTTCACTGCATCAACACCTGCATCAATTAATGCTTCAGCTGCTTCTTTTGTGGCAATATTACCTCCTATTATCTGTGCATCTGGATAGATCTTTTTTATTTCTTTAATGGTATCAATAACACCTGCAGAATGGCCATGAGCAGTGTCTACAACAATTACATCAACTTCTTCACTAATTAATGCTTCACATCTTTCTATGCCATCTTGTTTACCAGTACCAATTGCAGCAGCAACCCTTAATCGACCTTTACTGTCCTTACATGAGTTTGGATATTTATTGTATTTTTCGATATCTTTAACTGTAATTAGACCTATGCAATGGGAATTTTCATCTACAACTAAAAGTTTTTCTATCCTATTTTCATGCAGCAACTTCATTGCAGATATGTTATCTACTCCATTTTCCTGTACCGTAATTAACCTATCTTTTGTCATTACCTCAGAGACTTTTATATTCAAATTTTCGATAAATCTGACATCTCTATTTGTTAAAATGCCGACCAATTTTTGTTGATCAACTACAGGAATTCCAGAGTAGTTATATCCTTTCATTAGTGAAATCGCTTCTGCAACTGTTTTATCTGGAGAAATTGTAATTGGATCATATACAATCCAACTTTCATACTTTTTTACTTTTCTGACTTCTGCAACCTGTGCACTTATTGATAAATTTTTGTGTATGCACCCTATTCCTCCGTGTTGAGCAATGGTTATTGCAAAACTAGACTCAGTTACAGTGTCCATTGCAGAAGAGATTAGCGGTATTCTTAGCTCTATACTGTTTGTTAAATAAGTGCTTGTATCTGTATCGTATGGCAGCACGTCAGAATATGCAGGCAATAACAGCACATCATCAAACGAATAGTGAGTCTCCATTTTTTCCATACTTTAAGTTTAACACCAATTAATAGAATTGCAACAAGTTGACTAATATCGCATAGTGATTTCCCGCTTGATTTTGCATAAATTTATTAAATGAAGGGAATATAGCATCCATACTATTAAAAAAAATGTTACGCAAAACATAAACATTGCAATTAATGGTAACAATAAAGAGCTGTCAATTGCTATGCCACCTTTTCTGATAATGCTTGCAGGTTGGTGCAAAGTAGACCACAAGTTTACAGAAAATTTCACTATAGGAATATTTATAGCGCTAAAAATCGCAAATACTGCCGCTGATTTTTCAGCCCTTGCTTCATTGTCAAAAGCGCTCCATAATGCTAGATATCCAATATATAAGAAAAATAAGATTAACATTGAGGTAAGCCTTGCATCCCATACCCACCAAGTGCCCCAGGTGCCTTTTCCCCAAATGCTACCTGTAATTAAGCATATTGCAGCAAACATAGTCCCTGCAGGTGCTGCACCATGAGCCAAAATACTTGCGATACTATTTTTCCATACTAATGAAGTGAAACTGAGTAATGCAATCAATCCATATATTCCCAGGGAAAGCCATGCAGATGGAACATGAAGATACATAATCCGGACAATCTCACCTTGTTTATAATCTTCCGGAGAAAAAAATAAAGCTAAACACACTCCTATTAAAAAACATAAGAAACAAGTGGATACAAGCCATGGTAAGGCTTTTTGAGCAAAAGCAGTGAAATTTGTAGGTTTTAATAAAAACATCTAACTTAGAAATAACTAATCTATCAGTTATTTCAAGCTTTATCAATTGTATCATGCATTGATTTCCAATGGCAATTATTGCTCCTTAAATGCGTCCAACTCAACTCTTATTACACAACCTGAAGTTTGTTATGTAAAATACACTTGAGATTGGCTAAAAATGTAGGTAAGTAATGTAAGTAAGTTAATAATAGGAAAATTAATCACCTGAAAAATACAATGCTAGTTGGTGGTGGAGTGGGAAATGCGGTGCTATTTTCTATCGGTAGAGCATTTATTGAAAGAGACAACAAGAAAGTTAAATGATGTATTTAAACACGCTATACAATGCAGAGAAAGCGTACAGGAAGATTGATTTATCTATAAAAACATACAATAATTAAATTATTAACATATCTAATTAAGGTAATAAAATGTCAGGAACATATGTTGTAGAGCTAATAGCGCTACTGAAAACAATTAATAAAGAAGAGGCTCATGATATTAAAAACTTGCTACTTAATATACTAAGAATAGATGAGAATGAATGGCAGAAGATGCATGAGAACCGAGGTGAAAGCCAGCATGTAATAAGCGAGAGACGTAGGAATGTAAAGGCTATATATAATGAATTGGAAAATGATAATTTTAACATAAATCATCTATTTTCGCAGATAAAAGACTTAAGTTTATTGCACTTAGCAGCTGTCAGTGGATATGAGAAAGCTGTAGACTATCTCATAAATAAAGGAGCTAATGTCAATTTGCAAAATAAATATGGAATCTCTCCTTTATATTCAGCAATTCATCATGGACATGAGCAAGTAGCAGATCATCTCATAAAAAAAGGAGCTAATGTCAATTTACAAGATAAAAATGGATTCTCTCTCTTGCATTTCGCAGCCGAATATGGACATGAGAAAGTAGTAGATTACCTCATAAAAAAAGGAGCAACTGTCAATTTACAAGATAAACATGGTACGTTTCCCTTACATTTAGCAGCCGAATATGGGTATGAGAATATAGTAAATCATCTCATAAAGAAAGGAGATACTGTCAATTTACAAGATAAATATGGTGTATCTCCCTTACATTTAGCAGCCGAATATGGGCATGTAAATGTAGCAAAGCTCTTGCTTGAAAATGATGCAAATGTTAATATGCAATGCAACCTTTTTCATGAGACACCTTTGCACTTAGCAGCGGGAAAAAACGACTTAAGGATGATGAGATTACTGATCAATAATGGCGCATGCATTGATTCGCAAAATCAAGGTGGAAGAACACCTATGCATATGGCATTCAGAGGAAATTTCCTGGAAGGAATGAAACTTCTCAGAAAAAATGGTGCAGATCCATCACTTATTCCTAAATCCGAAGCAGAAGACGTAGGTATTTCTGTAGGGATAGGCATAGGTTGCGTGACTATTGCTTCTGGCTACATCTTGTTATTGAAATCTGATACTTTTACAGTATCAGCAGTGTTTGCAGTAATTGGGATCACTATAGCATCTGCATTAATAGCGGGTAATATAGCTTATTGCATTACACATGCGGCATATAAGCATAAATTTAGTAATACATTGGAAGAAATGGATTTAATAGATCTCACACAAGGACGACAGGTCACACCATGAAAAATACAATGCTAGTTGGTGGTGGAGTGGGAAATGCGGTGCTATTTTCTATCGGTAGAGCATTTATTGAAAGAGGCAACAAAGTTTTATACTTTGCTGGTTATAAAAAATTAAATGATGTATTTAAACGCACTTTAATAGAGAACACGTCCAGCACGGTAGTGTGGGCATGTGAGGAGGGACTAATAGAAACCAGCAGAGTTCAAGATAAGTCTTTCCACAGTAATATAGTAGATGCGATGATTTCTTATCAAGAAAATACAAGTGACATTAGTTTAAATTCCATAGATAAAATTATTGTTATTGGTTCTGATAAAATGATGAAAGCTGTAAATGAGGTAAGAAAAACAATATTAAAACCATATTTAAAGTCAGATCACACAGTAATATCATCCGTTAATTCTCCTATGCAGTGTATGATGAAAGAAATCTGTGCTCGATGCATACAAAGACATGTAAAAGCCGAAGAAGAGAGTTTTGTTTATAGTTGCAGCAATCAAGATCAGAACATGGAATTTATTGATTTTGACTTTTTAAATGGACGCTTAAGGCAAAATAGTTTACAAGAAAAATTAACCGCAGAATGGATAAAAATGTGTCTCTATACCTGAAACAACAGAAAAAAAAAGTAAGAGAACAATATAGAGCCATCAGGAGAAATATTGATTCTAGTTATGCAGCAGAGTCACTTGTTAATATTTTTAACCAAAACTTAAGTGACATTAAAGGCAAAATTGTTGCTGCTTACATTCCCATAGATGGAGAGATAAATGTTATACCGTTGATAGATAATTTACTTAATTTAGGCTACAAAGTAGCAGTTCCCCATAAAAGTAAGCTATTGATGTTTGAAGAATGGGAAAAAGCCGGTGAAAGCATAGTACCTGATACAATTATTACTCCTATCGTTGCTTTTGATGATAATTTTAATAGATTGGGTTTTGGCAGCGGTTGGTATGATAGGATAATAGAAAAATTGCGGCCGCATGGAAAAATATTTATAGGTGTAGCTTATGAAAAACAATATTGTAGAGATCTGCCTGTAGAAAGATGTGATCAAAAATTAGAAGATGTCTTGAAATCATTTAAGTAGCTAATTTATTAAGCATAACGGTAATCATATTAAAGAAAATATTGGTTTTTGAGGTAAGAGGAGAATGTTCGTAATCTTTGCTCATGCGCCTAAAATTGGAGAGCCAAGCAAAGGTTCTTTCAACTATCCAACGTTTTGGAATAACCTGAAATCCTTCAGCTTCGGGAT
>NZ_JACVWV010000010.1 GCF_014534705.1 Wolbachia endosymbiont of Pentalonia nigronervosa
ACAACCTCCTTTCATTATATATCTTATTGCATGCTCTAATATCGTGTTTTCTTGGCCTTCCTATTGCCCCTTGTGCAACGTATGGCTCTAGTATTTCCCATTCTTTGTCACTTATGTCACTTGGATACATTGTTCCCTCTCTGTTTTTACTTACTTTAGTGTACTCTCTTCTTCTTTTCTTTTCAAGACATCTTCTAAGATCTATTAAAAATTAAATCGCAACCCAACCTCAATACTATGAGTGGTTATATCATCTGCTACAGGTATAGGGATGCTAAAATAACGGTAGCCAAGAAAAAGGTCCATTTCTGGAATAATAGAATAGTCAACGCCAAGTTTTGCTTGATACGCAAACCAAGGGACATTTAATGGTATCGGGTTTTGTGATGAGTTACTAAACTTTTTTAATCTAAAAATTGTTGGTCCTATACCAAGACCTACATATGGAGCAAATTTTGTGTTTTTTATGGTAGGGTTGTAATGCAAATTTAACAAAAGTGCCAATATACTTGCGGATTTATCAAATACAGGAGTATCACTACTATTCTTAATATTGATTTGAGAGTACATAATTTCAAAATCAACTCGACCGTTTTCTTTAACATAGTAACCTAAAGATGAGCTACCAAGCCATTGAAAATCAATAGTACCTTTAAATTGATTGATGTCGTCAACTTCCTTAGCTATTATTCTTTTTATAAACGCTGACAAATAACCATCTTCTTTAACTAAATCTTTTACCCTTTCTCCTATTGCTTTTATGCCTTCTACAAATACTTTTGAATTGTCATAAAGCACTCTACCACCACCAATGCTAGTGTAAAAGCCGTATACTTTATTATCTTGTAGTTGTAGATTAACATCAGTAGATTTTTTTTGCAGCTCGGGTTCCCTCCAAAGGTGCTGATTTGTACTGCTTCTCTCATCATAGATAGGTTGTTCAAAAGGTGTGTGAGCATCTGCACTGTAGATAAGAAAAAAACAGGTGAATGAAATTATAGTAAAAAATAAAGAAATAGATCGTCTAATTGTCACAAATAAACCAATAATTTAAAGTTCATGATATAATGCTAACATAAATTCATTAAAAATTAAGAAAAAACATTGCCAATTAAATAGTCATTGTCTACTTCTACAATATCAGCTTGTACGATACTTTTTACTGTTGGCTGCGATTTCAATTTTACCAGTGCAAAATTTTCTGCCCTACCGATCTGATTGTGCTCAACTAAAATACTTTGTCTAGTACCTACTAACGATTGAAGAAAATCATTCATCATTTCCTTGTTAATTTTTCTTAGGTGTTTTACTCTCTCTTTACGCACATTCTCTGGTACCTGTGGCATTTTTGCAGCTGGTGTATTTTTACGCTCTGAGTATGGAAAAGCATGTAAATAAACTATATTGATTTCTTTTAACAGATTAACTGTATCTTGAAACATCTCGTCAGTTTCTGTCGGGAATCCAGCAATAATATCGGCACCAAATGTTATGTTAGGCCTTAAGTTTTTTACTCTGCAACAAAACTCAATCGCTTGTTCTCTGCTGTGGCGACGCTTCATCCTTTTTAGTATCAAGTTATTTCCAGACTGCAAACTTAAATGTAAATGAGGCATTAATCTTGGCTCATTGGTAATTAAATCCAGCAATTCGTTGTCAACTTCAGCAACATCGATAGAGGAAAGCCTCAGCCTCTTTAATTCAGGTACATCCTGCAAAGCTCTTTTAATCATGAAGCCAAGGGACGGCTTGCCAAACAAATCGGTGCCAAAATCAGTGATATCAACTCCAGTGAATACTACTTCTTGATAGCCATTTGCCACAAAAATTCTTACTTGCTCTACAATATTGTTTATTGCAACAGAACGATTATCTCCTCTTGCCTGAGTGATTGAACAAAATGTGCAACTATGATTGCAACCACTTTGAATTTCAATAAATGCTCTTGATTTATCTTGAAAATTATTAAGAAAGGTGTGTTCTAACTTATTGCTGTGATCATTGATTTTATCGCTACCCTGCAGCGAATAATTTTCAACCTGCAATTTTTCTTGATTACCCAACACTTTACTGACGCCAGGAATGCTGGCATAAGATTCAGGATCTAATTGGACAGCACAGCCAACTACAATGATTTCTTTATGTGGGTCGGTTCTATGAATTTTACGTATTTTTTGTTTGACTTGACGCTCTGCTTCATTTGTCACTGCACAGCTATGCACTACAATAACATTTTTTCTCTCTGCTTTTTTTAGTGCTTCTTTGATTAATTCGCTTTCATAAAAATTAAGACGACAACCAAAAGTTATTACTTCATTCATTATATAGATTTCATAGTTTAATTTATTATATCAGATATTTTAAAGCTACATTAAATTTAACTTTAAATTTCACTTTAATTTTTTGTTATTTTAGCTATTATTAAAGCTATGGCTGGTCATTCGCAATTTTCAAATATAAAACATCGTAAGGGTGCTCAAGATGCTAAGCGCTCTCAAAAGTTTACGAAGCTCATTAAAGAGATCACAGTTGCTGCAAAAGCAGGGTTACCTGATCCTGAATTAAATCCGCGTCTTCGGTCTGCGATATTTGCTGCACGCAAGGAAAATTTACCGAAAGATAAAATAGAAACAGCGATAAAAAATGCAACTGGTAATGTTGCTGGAGAGAATTATGATGAAGTACAGTATGAAGGTTATGGACCTTCAGGCACGACATTGATTGTGCATGCTCTGACAAATAATCGCAATCGTACCGCCTCTGAGGTGCGTTATATTTTCTCTCGTAATGGCGGAAATTTAGGAGAAACAGGAAGTGTGAGCTATCTCTATAATCATGTCGGTTTAATTGTCTATTCAATGGCAGGAGTAAGCTTCGATGACTTGTTTAATTATGGAGTTGAGTTAGAGGTATTAAACGTTGAAGAGGGTAGCTCAAAAGAATTGTATATTATAACTTGCGAAGTGAAAGATTTCGGTAAAATACGTGATGCTTTTTATGCAAAATTTGGCGAGCCGGAACTTGCGCGTCTTTCGTGGCAAGCAAAAGATCTCATGCAAATTAGTGACAAAGAATTAGCTGATAAAGTATATTCTTTGGTTGAAGCGCTAGAAGATAACGATGATGTGCAGTACGTTGAAGGCAATTTTACTTACAACGAAGTAGCGGAATAATATTTGATAACAATTTTATTATTTCAAATTTAGGAAAAAACTGAATTTGAAATTCCTTCTTACCTTTATTAAAAATTCCTTACCATAAACGGGTTTTTCAAAAATTCCAGCAAAAAAAATCATTGGAGAAAATGGAGTTATTTTTACTAAAAAAAGTCAACTGAACAAGGAGGTATATAGAGTAGAACAGGGAGGAGTTGCTTTTATAACTGGAGGGAAAATTGGCACTCATAATGTACAGAGTTGTGTTGCATTAATTATTCAAGATAAAGATACTAAAAAAACAGCATTAGCTCATATATCTGGTCATGCGAGCGATATACAATTTGTTAAGGATATTTTATCTTATATGCCAAGCGGTGATAAAGAAGTAATTATGGTTGGTGCTAGACATAGTAGTGAAACGAGTAATGTTGAAAGCATACTAAAGGCTTTATTGGATTATGAGCATGATATACACATCAATAGATCATATGTTCTTGACTCATCATATATTTATGATGAAAGGTATAACTTTATGGAAGCTTGCTATGACTTTAACACAACACGTGGTGACATTATAGTTGATACTTCAAATTTAACTATAAGTTGTGGTCATCCATTTAGATCTATGCCAGATAAAATAAATGATATTATGCTCGAACACCTTGTAGATGACTTGGGTAGAATTGGTACTTTAAATAGCAAGGAAGATATTGATGAATATAATAAAGATATGCATAAGATTAAATATGGTCCCACAGAATCATTAGCTACAGAAGCTACAGTAGAAGCTGCGCAGAGGAGTAGACAATATGCAAAATAGAAAGAGGGTATTTTTTAAAAATTCTCTTATTTGGTCCCCCAGTTTTTACTTCCGCAATATCTTGAATTGTTTATAATAGAATTATAACACAATTACTACTTAATTAAAAACTTTAACTATTCCCTGTAACCTACGGAATTTCAATTCAAATTTATTTCAACTTTTACTTTAAATCTAAGAAATTGGGGGTATTATGTCTACAATAGTTTTATCATCGATTTTTGGTCAATTTGGCAGCGTTTTTGGGCCAATTGGTCAGGTCATTGGTTCTGAACTCGGCGCTCTTCTTGGCTCGCAGCTAGATAGCGCAATGTTTGATCATGATGCTGAGAAAAAAGTAATGCACGGAGCAAGACTGCAAAATTTGCAAGTGCAAACTTCAACTTATGGTAGGGTAATACCGATTGTTTATGGTACTGCTCGCGTTGCAGGAAATATTATCTGGGCACAACCGATCAAAGAAGAAGCTGTCATTACTGATAGCAAAAATAATAACACAAATGTTGCATATAATTATCACGCTACTTTAGCAATTGCCATCTGCAAAGGTAAAGTAAAAAAGCTAAATAGAATATGGGCAAATACGAAATCACTGAATTTTGATGAAATAGATTACACCTTTTATAATGGTACAGAAGAGCAAAATCCTGATCCGTTTATTTTATCTATTGAAAGTAGCACTTCTGCTTATAGGGGAGTAGCTTATATAGTAATAAAAGATTTTCCTCTATCAGACTATAATAATAGTATTCCAACATTTACGTTTGAAGTGCAATCCGTACTAAAATCCGAGGAATTTTCAGTAGCAGATAACATTAGGAATATCAATATGATACCAGGTTCAGGAGAGTATGTTTATGATACAAAAGTGCAGAAAAAAATCGCACAAGAAAAAATCAGCAGTAGTCAGTATGTTACTTATGGACCGGCAAAAAGGATAAATCACAACAATTATTCTAAAGAAAGTGATGCTATGCTTTCTTTGAACCAACTAAAGGAAGACCTACCAAATGTTGAGTGGGTATCAGTAGTGGTGAATTGGTTTGCAGATAATTTAAACATCAAAGACTGCAAAGTATATCCTGCAGTTGAATTTTTGTGTGATTCTCGAGTGATACCCGATGATTGGCGAGTTGGGGATATCAGCAGAAGCGATGCGCAGTTGATTGCAAAAGATGGTGATGGAAATCCAAGGTATGGTGGCACGGTCAGTGATGCAGCGTTGATTAGATATATACAAGAATTGCATCGTAGAGGTTATAAAGTAATGCTGTATCCTATGCTTCTACTTGATACCGAGAACAAAGAATGGAGGGGTAGATTAACAGGGCCGCTGGATAGTGTGAAGGGTTTCTTCAGTAATCAATATAATAAGTTCATAGAACATTATTCTAATATAGCGAAACAAACGCAAGTAGAAGGGTTTATTATAGGTTCTGAATTTGTTGGACTTACTAAGCTAAAAGACGAAGAAGGACGCTATCCGGCAATTTTAGAGCTAGTGAAACTTGCAGAACAAGTGAAGCTCCATCTAGGAAGAGAAGTAACAGTAACTTATGCTGCAGATTGGAGTGAATATCATTCATATGATGGGTGGTATTATATGGATGAGTTATGGTCATCAAAGTATATAGATGTTGTTGGTTTAGATGCTTATTTTCCACTGACTGATGGGCCTGAGCCAAATTTTGGTTATTCTGCACAAGATGTAATCGATGGTTGGAATAGTGGTGAAGGGTATGATTATTTTTATGACTACTCACAAAATGAACCGGCAAAAATGAGATATGATGATAGTAAATATGCATGGAAAAATATAGAAAAGTGGTGGAATGAAGCTCATATTAATCCGGATGGCAGTAAAAGTAAGTGGCAACCGAAAATGAAAAAAATTTGGTTTACTGAATATGGCTTTCCTAGTGTCAATGGCTGCACTAATCAACCAAATGTATTTGTTGATAACAGCAGTAAAGAGAGCCAATATCCGCGCTATTCCAATAAAGAAGTGAATTTTCTCTCGCAAAAGATTGCCATCGAAGGAACGCTAAAGAAATGGCAAAGTTCAGAAATGGTAGAAAAAATGTTTCTCTGGACCTGGGATGCAAGGCCGTTTCCTTATTTCCCTAATTTACGTGAAATGTGGGCTGATTGCCGTAACTGGCAAACTGGTCATTGGATTCAAGGAAAGATTTCACTGCTTAATATTTCTGATGTTTTATCGGACTTACTACAAAAAATAGGATTAAAAAAAGATGAGTTTGATGTAAGTGATATTAGAGGATTGTTGTCTGGATATGTAATAAATGATCAACAATCGGTGCATTCAATTATAAAAATGCTGCAGAGTTGTTATTTTTTTGATGTTGTGCAACAGGACTTTAAACTAAAATTTGTGCAAAAGGGTAGGGGAGTTGCTGCTGAGATATCAGTTGATGATGTTGTCTTCAACCATAACTTAAAGCAAATGCAGTGCATAAATATTAGTCAGCTAGATTTAAACAGTAAAGTAAACGTTATTTATTTTAATCGCGATCTCAGTTATTCGGTTGATGTAAAATATGCTGAACTGCCAAGCAAAGGTGCTGCAGCAGCAGTTGAAATACCGATAATTATGGAAGAAGGACAAGCACAAAACATCGCTGAAATTTTGCTGTACTCATCCTGGCAAGAGAGAAACATATATAATTTTAAATTACCGATAAAGTATGCCTGGCTTTCACCTGGTAATATAGTGACGATTTTGTATGGTGAGAAAAAACATGTGATAAGGATTACGAAAACAAAATTTGAAAGTATGTCCATCCAAGTGAGTGGGGTAGGGTATGACCATACTATATATAAGCTATCTTTTCCTGCCACAAAGTCTCTGATAGTTAAGGAATCTTCTCCTTATCATATTGGCAAAACTAACATAGAAATCATATATTTACCACATCTTAAGGGCGATAGTGCAAGTTTTAGTTTAACTGGTGAAGAGGAAGGTTGGAAAGGTGCAGTACTTTTTATTTCTGATGATGGTGAAAACTATAGGCCTATTGCAAGTGTAAATAAGGAACCTACTTGTGGGCATGTAGTTGAAATTACCAAAGAAGCACTTGTGGTGGTATTATACTCTGGTAAGTTACCCAATGCTGCAATGGCGTTGATAGGAAGAGAAGTGATACAATTTAAGAGCGTTGAATTGATAGGCAAAAATAAATATAAATTAAATGGTCTTGTAAGAGGTCAGCAAGGCACTGAAGAATATACTCATGTTGCGGGAGAAAAGTTCACCTTGCTTGATGACTCAATTGTGTCTTTTGCAGTAACGCCAGGAAAGAAATTTTTCCTTAAGGCAGTAACTTACGGTGATTCATTGGAAAATACAGAAGCAAAAACCTTTACACTTTAGTGGTCAGATACAAGAAGCCTCCGCTTTAATACTAAAAGCCATTAAAGTGGAGGTGTTATGCATAATATGAATATATTATATATTATAAATAAAAAATTTGCAACTATTTTTTTTATTAAAATTAATTTCTATAAGGAATTAAACTTTATAAAAATCTATTGAATTTCCAGTCTATAGCTTGAATCTACAGGACCTAGATAGAAATGGTGTTATTTTCTTTAATAAAAACATTACTACCTTAGTATATAATACTAATTTTAGGGGGGATTATGCTTTATGAACAATGGCAAGAAATATTAAATGACATAAGTACCGCTCAAAATTTAAGCTATCAAAGTATAATTGATAGAATAAAAGAAAAATTAACTCAAGATATATATGAAGGGTGGAAGAAAAGCGGATTTAGTGTCAATTACTCGTTTCCATTTCAAAATGGAGATATTCACAATAAGTGCACATTATTGCACATTGCTGCTTACTGTGGCTCAGGAGACATATTACATATTCTGCTAGAAAAAATAAATCTTAATGCTAAAGATGAATATAAAGCACTTTCTTTACATTGGGCTGCTGGAAATGAGCATACAGATTTAATAGAGGTTCTATCAACAGCAAGAAATGCAAATATTAATGCTAAAGATAAAGATGACTCAACTCCCTTACATTGGGCTGCCGGCAGTGGTAAAACAAATGCAGTGAGGATTCTATTAGAAAAAAAAGGTATAAATATTAATGCTCAAGATAAAGATGGAGCAACTCCCTTACATTGGGCTGCTGAAGGTGGTAAGGTAGATATAGTAAAGATTCTGTTAGAAAAAGGTGCAAGGGTTGATGCTGTAGATAATGAATATAGAGCAACTCCTTTACATGGGGCCGTGCAAAATGGTCATATAGACGTAGTAAAGGCTCTATTAGAAAAATATGCGGATCCTTTGTTGCAAGATGGAAATGGTAAAATTCCAAGAAATTTGACTTGTGAGAATGGTATAAGACATCTCTTGGAGAAAGCAGAAAAAAGACAACTTTTTAAACTAATGGTAGTTAGTGCAACTGTAGCAACTGCTTTGATGGCAGTGCGGAGTATTGCAAAAGGGGATATTGCTTTTGGGGTAGTATTTGTAACATTAACATTTGCTGTATTAACACTTGGTGTTCTTGCATATAAATCATTTGAACGCAGTGCTGATACTAGAGTACATGAAATACAAATTGACGGAAGACGTAATAGTTTACACTCAATCTGACAAACAGAGACATCCTATAAAGCAAAAATTGAGTAAATTGCTGTGGCATGATATAAAAAAACATTTCTAAATTTTCCCAGTATAGTGTTATGATATTTAGTAACACAGTTTAAATTGAAGGATTAATGCTAATTAACAATATTTGTTATTCTTACAACAATTATGATGACTTTGCTTTAAGCAACATAAACATACAGGTGAAAAAGGGAGCTGTTGTGTGTTTGCTTGGGCATTCTGGTTGTGGGAAGTCAACTATTCTGAAGTTAATCGCAGGAATAGAAAATCCTGGATCTGGATCTATCGTAATTAATGATAGATTAGTTGCAAGTAATAAAGCATCTGTTGCTATAGAAGAGAGAAATATCGGATTAATTTTTCAACATTCTGCATTATTTCCTCATAAAACAGTAATAGAGAACGTGATTTTTGCTATTAAAAAATTTACTAAAAAAGAAAAATACAATACTGCTTTAGAGATTTTAAAGCTGTTAAATATAGAAAAATATGAAAATGCATATCCTCGCGTTTTATCTGGAGGGCAACAACAGTTAGTTGCAATAGCAAGAGTAATAGCGCAAAATCCCGATATTGTATTGCTTGATGAACCATTCTCAAATCTAGATATACTGCTGAAACGTCAAATAAGACAATATATACTGTCACTTTTTAAAAAGAAAAACATTCCTGTATTAATGGTAACTCATGATCCACAAGAAGCATTGGAAGTTGCAGATTTTATTTACGTGATAAGAAATGGTAAAGTTATCCAATCAGGAACTTCAAGTGATATATCTAAAGATGATATGTTAGCAAGATTTTTCACTGAAATTTCCTCTGCAGTTTACATGTTTGACAGTGCATTCATTTCAAGAAAATAGACCTTACACATAGATCTAATTGATAGCGTGGCTTTCTTCTGATATATATATAATATTATTGTCTAAATATGAAATGGATAAATATGATGTCGTAGTAATTGGTAGCGGGCCTGGTGGTTATATTGCAGCAATTAGAGCAGCGCAGCTTGGATTTAAAACTGCAATTGTTGAAAAAGAAAAAAAACTAGGTGGTATATGCTTAAATTGGGGTTGTATCCCAACAAAATCACTGCTTAGAGCATCTGAAGTTTATCGGCTAATTAAAAAATCAGAAGAGTTTGGCATAACAGTGAAGGACGTAAAATTTGACATAAAATCGATAATAAAATATTCAAGGAATGTTGTTGATAAGCTATCAAGTGGCGTGGAATACTTGATGAAGAAAAATAACATAGCAGTTCACAGAGGTTTCGGTAAGCTTGCAGGTGGTAATATTATCAAAGTTGATGATCAGGAAATCTCTGCTAAGCATATTATTTTAGCCACAGGTGTCAGAGCGCGAAATCTGCCAGGAATTGAAGCAGATGGACATTTAATATGGAATGCACAACACGCTATGTTGCCAGATAAGTTACCAAAATCGCTTTTAATTATAGGTTCTGGTGCAATTGGCATAGAATTTGCAAGTTTTTATAGCACTTTGGGTGTTGAGGTAACAGTTGTAGAAATAAAAGATACTATTTTACCACTAGAAGACAGGGAAATTGCAAATTTAGCAAAAGAAATATTCACTAAGCAGGGAATAAAAATACATACAAGCAGCAGTATAAAAACATTAACTAAGAAGCAAGATTCTGTGCAAGTCCAGTTTAGTAGCAATAAAAGCCTGGAGTTTGATAGAGTTATTATTGCAGTTGGTATACAACCAAATACTGAAAATATAGGTTTAGAAAATACAAAAATTAAATTAAACTCCTCTGGCTTTATTGAAATTAACGATTGGTGTGAAACTGATGAAGCGAATGTGTATGCAATTGGTGATGTAGCTGGGCCTCCATGCTTGGCACACAAGGCAAGCCATGAAGCTGTTATGTGTGTAGAAAAAATAGCTGGTAAGAATGTTCATATATTACAAAAGGAATGCATACCAAATTGTACTTATTCACATCCACAAATAGCAAGTATTGGCCTGACTGAAGAGCAGGCAAAAAATCATGGTTATGATGTAAAAATAGGAAAGTTTTATTCTCACTTCAATGGTAAATCCATAGCGTTAAGTGAAACTGAGGGATTAGTGAAAACAATTATAGATAAAAAAACCGGAGAGCTTGTGGGTGCTCATATGATAGGAGCAGAAGTGACGGAGTTGATTAGCAATTTTGCTCTTGTAAAACATCTGGAAGGTACAGATCTTGATATAAGATCTACAATTTTTCCTCATCCAACCATTTCAGAAATGATACATGAGTCAGTTCTAGTTGCGGATAATGAGTCGCTAAATAGTTAACTAATTTGCTTTAAATCCTGTAAAGCGTTTAATTTGACTTACTACTATCAAAGAATTATTTCTCAAATATTTTGTTGCAAGGTATGTAAGTCTCTTTGGGTTGTTTAAATAGCTCCACTCTGCCTGGAGAACCTTGAGATCGCTTTGTGCTAAATTAATCTCATTTTTTATTCTCATTAGTTCCCTATCTAATTGTTGAACATGCAGTTTTACTTTGAATAACCCCATAACACTAAGAAAAAACATGACTATAGATATAATACAAAATACTTTCATATTAACCTTTGTACAGCTCTCAACTTCGCTGAACGTGATCGCGGGTTTTTATTTACTTCGTCTGCACTTGTTTTAATTACTTTTTTATTTATCAGGGAAAACTTCTTATCATTCACAAGCCTTGGTTCACATAAATCTTTAAAAAAGTTTTTTACTATGCGGTCTTCCAAAGAATGAAAAGAGACAACTATCAATTTACCGTTTTCATTTAACAATTCAGATGCAGCCTTAATACCCTTCTCCAACTCACCTAGCTCATCATTTACCCAGATCCTTATTGCTTGGAAGGTTCTAGTTGCGGAATCAATTTTACTTTTTCCGCGCGGCACCACAGAACGGACGATCTCTGCAAGCTCAAATGTGGTTTTGATGAGTTTTTTCTTTCGTGCATTTACTATCGCCTTTGCAACTCTGCGAGAATGACGTTCTCCACCATAATTATATATGGTATTGGCAATTTCTTCTTCTCGTAAAGCATTAACAAATGTTGAAGCGTTTATATGAGAAGAGTTATCCATGCTCATATTAAGTGGTCCATTATGCATAAATGAGAAGCCTCGTTCTTCACTATCAAGTTGCATAGATGAAACTCCTATATCAAATACTACTCCATCTATACCTTTAGTATTGAGTAGATTTTTTATATCACTAAATTTGTCAATAAATAACTTTATTTTATTTGGATATTCGGTATTGAGATCTTGGAAGAATTTAGTAACCATCGCATCTCTATCAATTGCATATACCTTACAATCGGCAGAATCTAATATCGCTTTACTGTATCCTCCAGCGCCAAATGTTGCATCTATATATATACCACCGTCTTGTGGTGACAGTAACGATAACATTTCTTTTAATAAAACTGGCGTGTGCATTGCTATTTAACTTCTCTAATATAATATAAGTATCAAATTCATCTAATTGTATCAATAAACATATCTCATTTATGCACCACTGCGCTAAAGGTTTATTTTTTATTAACACAAGATGCTCTTTATTAAAATAGAGAATTATTCATATGGCATATATCGCATAATATATTTATAATTTAACTATATTGTTTAATTAATGGAGTAAAAAGTGATTGGTTATGTAAAGGTACAACGTAGGTATGTATGGAAGAATGGAAATGTGAGTTGGGAACCTATATATCAAAATGTAAATGTAAAGGTAGGACCTGCATATGTAAAGGGAAGTGTAGAATGTCTGTATCAAAATATTATAAATGTAAAGGAAGAAAAACATACGTATCAAAATGTAAATGCAGAAGAACCTGTTTATGCTGAGCTAAATTTTATGCCATTACCAACACAAGGTAAGAATGGTCCTTTGACTAATGCAGAAAAACATACTTATGCTAAGCTAATAGGTGTTATTAATCGTGGTGGTATGGTGATAAGGCCTCTTCCACCAGTACCAACGGAAGGTAGTAATAATCTTTCAAATTCAACTAATGCAGAAAAACATTATGATTGGCCAAAAGTTTCGTATGTATGGGGGTGGACTATATATGAAAATGCAAATTATGTAAGAGAACATATTTATGAGACTATAAATAATCAAACTCCAAAAATTCCACAGTCAGAGAAAAAAGTTGGGCTTATCAAGAGAATAAAAAACATGTTAGAAAGATTTTTTACGAACCTTTTTAAGTCTAAAAAAGTTGCACCAGATTATGGTCTGAAAGCTAATGAGCACTGGAGAGTTGCTGTTGCATCAGCAGATTATGAACTGAGGACTAATGAGCACTGGCGTGCTGCTATTGCGCATTCAACTATGAGTTCTCCAGATAATGACGAAGCTAAAAGTCTAAAAAGTAGGCCTAACAGTAAGGTAAAGGAACTTAACGTTGCGCGAGATACTATAGTAATATCTACCTATTGTTAAGTTGAAGTGAGCCACTATTTACAGTGACTGCGCTAAAGATTTATTTTTTGTTAACATAAGATGCTCTTTATTAAAAAAGGAGTTACTTGCATGTTATATAACACATAATATGTGTATAATTTAATTGTATTATTTTAATAGTGGAGTAAAAAATGGGTTTTGATGTAAAGAATAGTCATGCAAAGTTACAATGTAGGTATGTATGGAAGAATGGAAAGGTGAGTTGGGGATCTATATCTGAAAATGTAAAGGTGGAGCCTACAAATTCAACTAATGCAAAGGAAGAGAATATTTATTCTGATTCAGATGTTATGCCATTGCTAGGTGGGAATTGTTCTACAAATTCACCATCAGGGAAAAAATTTCAGAAAATAAAAAACATGTTAGAAAGATTTTTTACGAATCTTGTTAGGCCTAAAGGCTACCCTCTAATGGAAGGTAGTCATAGGCCTTTAGGTAATAAATTGGCAGGCGTGTTAAAACATTCAGGTAATAAACTGGCAGACATGTTAGGAAGTATCAAAAATTTCTCTATGAACCTTTTTAGGGTTAAAAACGAACCGCCAATTAATAGTATTTTGATTAGTGTGGAGCGTGATTGGGCACTGCCAATGGACTCTTCAGGTATCATACAATTAAATAATCGTAAACCTTTAGGTAATATACTAGCAGACATGTTAAGGAGTATCAAAGATTTCTTTGTGCGCCATTTTAAGTCTAAAAAAATTACACCTGAAAAGCAAGTTGCACCTAAGAATCAAAATAATGAACCAAGTCATATAAGATTTAACGATTGTGAGTATATTACGTGTTCAGGTAATAGAGTGAAAGCTGTTTCAGGTCATAAGCCTAACGGTGATGTAAAAGAACCTGACGTTACACAAACAGAAGGTTATATTTTACGTTATTAAACTTAAAGAAAAGCCACCATAATGGTGGCTTTTCTTATGTCACTGCACAGCTATGCACTACAATCATCTTTCTTCAACTACATTAAGTATCAAATTAGTCTAATAGATCTTCATGCATCAAATTCTTTGTTGTATTAAAATATTAATTTTCTACTAACACGCGATACTTCTCTTTTAAAAGGAATTATTTATATATTATACACCAAATAATATACTTTATAATTTTACTATATTATTTAATTAATGGAGTAAGAAATGAGTTTTTTTGATGATGTTAACAAACGCATAACAAGCAATGCAGTAAGGAAAGGCGGTGTAATAACTCCTCTCGCTATTGTTGAAGGTAGCAGCAAGAAAAAAAGCCTTATGATAAGAATTGCTGTACCAATGGTGAGGTTATGGAATTGGATTAATAGCAAAAATAATAAGAAAGAAAACGCTATACAACCTGCTCAGGTGCGAGGTGTATCAGTGTTCTACACTAATTTAGTAGGACAACAACCAAAATCTACTAATGGTACAGACGTATCGCCAAGTGCAAATAAAAAGGTGAGTTTTAATCCAACACTTTTCACATTACTAGAAGAAGATGAAGATAATCTTTCAATTTCAACTGATGATGGTATATCTTTAGGCTCTTCAAAAGATTTTGATGATGAGGAATGGGCAGCTATGGGTCTTCCAGTATCACCAATCAAAAAAGTTGGACTTGTTCAGAAAACGAAAAACATATTAGGAAGTGTCGTAGATTTCTTTATGAGCCCTTTTAAGTCTAAACAAACTTCGACTACGACTAATGCTCACTTGGGCTTTGTAGTGTTAGATGATAGTACTACTCCAAGCTATGTAGGATTTGACCATTGGAATACTACTAAACAGGCAACTACTTCAGATATTAGTACTTGCGTAGAGAAAATTGACACTGAGCCACAACAACACACTGCAACTATAGAATCTGTAGCAGCAATAGTACCTACCCTTGTATAAGGTGAAAATAAGCCATCGTAAGTGGTGGCTTCCTTTTACAATCTTTCTTCAAACCAAGCTGCTTGTATAGCTTCTAATATTTTTTCATTGCAGCGCTTTTCATCATCATCGAAATCTTTCAAGCTTAAAACCTTTTTTTTCAGCTCAGTAAATCTAATGCTCATTATATCCTCATCAGGAAATTTTTCTTCTAGTGCTTCCACTATATCTTCTATATCAAGCCACTTCATAACATAAAAATATACTAAAAAAACTTGTTCTAAACTGCATCAATTTTTTTGTTAACTAATTCTTGTCTGTCGGTTATTCCCTGCAGATCATAAGATAAATCTGTTTTTTCCCAGGAAAAACAGCCATCTTCTGTTGCTTCCCTACCAAAATGTCCATAATAAGACGTGTGCTTATATATCGGACGTTTGAGGGATAAACGCTCTATAATACCTCTTGTTGATAGATCTATATTGTCTGCAATAAATTTTTTGATTTTTTCTTCATCTACTTTGTTTGTAGCAAATGTATCAATATAAAACGAAGTAGGTTTTGATACGCCAATTGCATAGGAAAGCTGTACAAGACAACGCTCTGCTAAGCCGGCAAAAACAATATTTTTAGCTAAATATCTCGCCATATAAGCTGCAGATCTATCTACTTTCGTTGCATCTTTTCCAGAAAAAGCTCCACCACCATGTGGAATATATCCACCATAGGTATCCACCATAATTTTTCTGCCTGTGAGTCCACAATCGCCAACTGGACCACCAATAACGAACCTACCGGTAGGGTTAACCAGAAAATTTTCCTCTGAACACATCCACCCTTCAGGGATTGATGAAACAACATGCGGATAAATTATTTCTTTGATTTGAGTGAAATTTTCAAGATGTTGTATTGATACAACAATATTCTCAGCACGAACAGGAATGTTATTTTCATAGGCCAAAGTAATTTGTGATTTTGCATCTGGACCAAGCTTAACTGCACTCAAAATATTCTTGAGAATTAAATGCGCATAAAAAATAGGTGCGGGCATTAAGTTTTCGGTCTCCTTGGTTGCATAACCATACATTATGCCTTGATCGCCAGCACCTTGATCATCTTTCACGATGCCCATTGCAATGTCACTTGATTGCTCGTGCAACAATATTTCCACTTTCACTTTTTCCCAGTGAAATCCATCATGCTCATACCCGATATTTCTTATTGTATTGCGCACAATATCTTCAATTTCACTATTTTGAATATTAGGACCACACACTTCACCGGCTACAATAACCTTATTTTTAGTGACTAAGGTCTCTATTGCAGTTCGTGATGAAGGATCAGCCGAAATGTATGCATCAAGTATAGAATCTGAAATTTGGTCTGCTACTTTATCTGGATGACCGGCAGCAACTGATTCTGTAGTTTTTAAACTTCTCAATATATTCATGTATTTAGCTTTTTTATATTATAGCATACTCTTTTTATTAAAGAGTTGTATATAGGATAATATATTTTATACTTTTATCTATAGTTTGGTTGTAAAAAATTGAAATGAACTACTACAGAACTCACACATGTAATGAATTAAGAAAAAGCAATGTAGAAGAGGAAGTCACTCTTTCTGGTTGGTTATATCGCAAACGCGATCACGGTAATTTAATTTTTGTAGATCTGCGTGACTTTTATGGAGTAACTCAACTAGTATTTAATAACGATAAAGATTTTTTTGGCACAATCTCAAATTTAAAGCAGGAAAGTGTCATCACTATCAAGGGGATAGTAAAGGCGAGAACTGAAGATACGGTAAATAGCTCTATAGCTACCGGAGAAATCGAGGTTTCAGTGCTTGACTTGCATGTTGAATCAGAAATTGAGTTTTGTGCTGATGAAGAAATAGCAAAAGAGGAAAGAAGTATATTAGCCAGCATTACTGGTGAGCAAGAATACCCAGAAAACATGAGATTTAAATATAGATTTCTTGATTTAAGACGTGAAAAAGTCCGCAGCAATATTGTTTTACGCTCACAGGTTATTGCCGAACTTCGCAAGCTTATGATAGAGCAGGGGTTTTTAGAAATCCAAACTCCAATACTCACTGCTTCATCGCCTGAAGGAGCGCGTGATTATTTAGTTCCAAGTAGGTTAAATCCTGGTAAATTTTACGCATTGCCGCAAGCTCCACAAATTTTTAAGCAGTTGCTCATGGTTTCAGGATTTGATAAATATTTTCAAATTGCGCCTTGTTTCCGTGATGAAGATGCAAGAGCTGACCGCTCTCCTGGAGAGTTTTATCAGTTGGATTTAGAAATGTCCTTCATTACTCAGGAAGATATCTTTCGGATTATTGAATCTGTTTTATATGATGTATTCGCTAAATTTTCTGATAAGTCTATCGATAAAAATTTTCCTCACATTACCTACAAAGAGACTATGCTGAAATATGGTTCTGATAAGCCAGACCTGCGTAATCCTCTGTTAATCAGCGATGTTACCGATATTTTCCGTGACTCAGAGTTTAATGTTTTTAAGAAGAATATCGAGCGTGGTATGGTGGTAAGGGCAATTCCTGCACCTGGAACAGCAGCAGAGCCACGAAGCTTTTTTGATAAAAAGATAGATCATGCGCAAAAAGAGTTTGGTGCTAAAGGTCTTGGGTATATCACTTTTGCTGAAGATGGTACGGCAAAGGGACCTATCGCCAAATTTCTTGATGAAAATAGACTGAATCAAATAAAAGAGATAACCAACATAAAACCTGGAGACAGTATGTTTTTTGCTTCTGATATAGAAGATGAAGCAGCAGCAATTGCTGGTAAAGTTCGCACTCTTTTAGGGTCAGAATTAGGTTTAATAGATGACAATATTTTTAAGTTCTGTTGGATTGTCGATTTTCCGTATTTTGTCTATGATGATAAAAATAAAAAGATTGATTTCTTTCACAATCCATTTTCTATGCCAAAAGGTGGCCTTAAGGACTTGGAGGAAAAAAATCCACTAGATATTCTTGCATATCAATATGATCTAGTCTGCAATGGGATAGAATTATCGAGTGGTGCAATTCGTAATAATAAATTGGATATAATGTATAAAGCTTTTGCTATTGCAGGCTATAGCAAGGAGGACGTTGACACAAAGTTTGGAGCACTTGTACGTGCATTTAGATTTGGTGTCCCTCCTCACGGCGGTATAGCACCTGGAATCGATAGAATGGTCATGTTACTTACTGATGAACCAAACATTCGTGAAGTTATCTGCTTTCCAATGAATCAACAAGGTGAAGACATTTTAATGGGTGCTCCTTCTAAGGTTGATAATAGTCATTTACGTGAGTTGTCTTTACAAGTATGTGATTTGCAAGAAAAGTGATGCAAATCAAATTTCATACCTCTTCATAATGATAGTAAGGAACAACAAAATTATTATCGAAAGCTAGTCTAATTAAGAATATAGGCCTAAGAAAATTTTATTTCAAAAAACACTATACTTATATTTCGCATATGGTATTACTGTAGGCATTAAAAGTTATTTAATGGGTTGTAAAGTATAATTAATTAATAGGCAACCTTTCACTTTTAGTGAAGTTTAATGGTGTCTGTTACTGCTTTTTGGTGTGAGGCTAGAGGGTTATTGCAATAACAGACACCATTAAACTTACAATAGAATTTATTTAAAGTAAATACTTAATATATATTATTGCTTTTTTAACTTTAAATATTGTAATATTTTGCCTAAAGTAAATGCCTCCGCCATACTAATATTGTATTATTATAACTACTAAATGCTAAAAAACTATTAATTTATTACTAGTCTATTTGCATAGTAAGTTATATTATAATACATTATTGAATTTATTAGAGATAAATAAAAGCATGCTTAGGTTATTTGTACTATTGATAATATTTTACTCAAGTATATCTACTGCCTCTCCACCCACTGCTTGGCAATTTGGATTGCAATCGCCAGCAACTGAGATAATGGAAACTACAACTAAATCACACTCTTTCATTATGTTTATAATGTTTGCAATTCTTTTATTCGTGTGGTTTCTGCTTGTTTATGCTGTGATTCGCTTTCGTAAAAATAAAGTTTCAAACGTAAGTAAGGTTACCCATAACATCACTTTGGAGATTATCTGGACTGTTGTGCCGATGATAGTTGTTGCTGTACTTACCATTGAAAATATTAAATTGATTAAAATGCAAGATAATGTCCCAAAAACTGAGCTCACTTTAAAAGTCATTGGGCATCAGTGGTACTGGAGTTATCAATATCCAGAGCATAAAGGCTTATCATTTGATAGCTATATTAAAGGGGATAAAGATCTAGGTGCAAAAGATTTGAGGTTATTTTCTGTCGATAACCATGTTATTGTCCCTGTGAACACTAATATACGTTTACAAGTCACGGCAGGGGATGTCATACACAGTTGGGGGGTTCCTGCTTTTGGAGTAAAAATCGATGCAATACCTGGAAGATTGAATGAAGCATGGTTTAATATTAAAAAATCAGGTATATACTATGGACAGTGTTATGAGTTATGTGGCCAAGGGCATGGGTTTATGCCAATTGTTGTTGAAGCAGTAAGCAAAGAAGATTTCAACAAATGGGTTGAAGATAAAAAGTTGTTAAATTAAATTTTGAGTATAAATTGGAGTATAAGTATGAGTGACGCACCAAGCGGGTTAAAACGTTGGCTGTTTTCTACTAATCATAAAGATATAGGAACACTGTATATTATTTTTTCTATATTAACTGGAATAATTGGTGGATTGTTATCGGTAATTATTCGTACTCAGTTAATGCATATAAATATACTGAATAATAACTATCAATTATATAACGTCATGGTAACGGGTCATGCATTGATAATGGTGTTTTTCATGATTATGCCAGCCTTAATGGGAGGATTTGGTAATTGGTTTGTGCCTCTCATGATCGGCGCTCCTGATATGGCATTTCCTCGTATGAATAATTTAAGTTTTTGGTTGCTAGTATCGTCTTTTATTTTACTCATTATCTCAATATTCATCGGTGAAGGGCCTGGTACAGGATGGACTTTATATCCACCTCTATCACAAGTTATTTCTCATCCAAGTGCAGGCGTTGACCTCGCTATATTTGCCCTTCATGTTGCCGGTATATCGTCAATTGTGGGGGGAATTAATTTTATTGTGACTATATTTAACATGCGTGCAGTAGGTATGTCATTAACTAAAATGCCATTGTTTGTATGGTCAATTTTATTGACAGCATTCATGTTGATTGTTGCCTTACCTGTACTTGCCGGCGCTATAACTATGCTGCTCACTGACCGTAATGCTGGCACTTCTTTTTTCGATCCTGCAGGTGGCGGGGATCCTGTGTTGTTTCAGCACTTGTTCTGGTTTTTTGGCCATCCGGAAGTGTATATCATTGTTTTTCCTGCATTTGGTATCATAAGTCAGGTTATTTCAACTTTTTCCCATAGACCAGTATTCGGCTATATGGGTATGGTTTATGCAATGATAGGAATAGCTGCATTTGGCTTTTTAGTTTGGGCTCACCACATGTTCACTGTCGGGCTTGACACAGAAGTTGTAATATTTTTTAGTGCTTCAACAATGTTCATCGGTGTTATCACCGGAATTAAGGTATTTAGCTGGATTGCTACAATGTGGGGAGGTGCAATTGAATTAAAAACTCCCATGTTATTTGCTTTAGGTTTTATTTTTATGTTTATGGGTGGAGGAGTGACCGGTATAGTCCTTTCTCATGGTGGTATAGATAAACTTTTACATGATACTTACTATGTTGTTGCTCACTTTCACTACGTTATGTCACTTGCTACTCTATTTGCTGCATTTGCTGGATTTTATTACTGGATCGGGAAGATGTCAGGCAAACAATATAACGAATGCTTAGGTCAGATACATTTCTGGCTGACTTTTATCGGCACTAACGTTACCTTTTTACCTCAACATTTCTTAGGGTTAGCAGGCATGCCAAGGCGTATACCTGACTATCCTGATGCATTCATTCCGTGGAATTATGTTTCTTCCATAGGGTCATACATATCATTTTTCTCAGTAATGTTTTTTGTGTTTATAGTTGTACATCTCCTTATAAAAGGCAAAAAAGCTGGAGATAACCCTTGGGGAGCAGATACTTTAGAGTGGACTGTATCCTCGCCACCACCTTTTCACACTTTTGAAAAACCACCAGTCGTAAAGTAAATTATATGTATACAAGTGCTTTATTGAATAGTCAGTCAACAATATTAGATTTTTGGCACTTATTGAAGCCAAGAATAATGTACCTTGTAGTATTTACCGGGGCTGCGGGCATGGTTGCTGCACCTGGCAATATACACCCTCTCTTAGCTTTAATATCCTTGATGTGCATTGCTCTTGGCTCTGGTGCAGCAGGTGTTATCAATATGTGGTACGACAGGGACATAGATTTGCTGATGGAAAGAACAAAAAATCGTCCCATACCTTCAGGTAGAGTAGCTGCAAACAGCGCCCTTGAATTTGGAGTTACTCTTGGAATATTGTCAGTTTTTATTATGGCAATAGCAATAAATTATTTTTCTGCTATTTTACTTGCAGTTAGTATTTTATTTTACGTTTTTATCTATACAATCTGGTTAAAAAGACGTACTCCACAGAACATCGTGATCGGCGGTGCAGCAGGAGCTTTTCCCCCTATGATTGGTTGGGCGGCCGTTACTAATTCTGCAGGTTGGGAAAGTTTTGTGCTATTTTTAATCATTTTTATGTGGACCCCTCCTCATTTTTGGGCACTGTCTTTAAATAGATCTGAAGATTATATTAAAGCGTCTATACCGATGTTCAATATTGTTTATGGTCCAGAAAAAACAAGGAAATATATTTTAATCTATAGCATATTACTAGTATCGATTAGCTTGCTTCCAGCTTTGTTTTTAAAAAGGCCTCTGCTTTACTTGATTTTAGCAATCTTTGAAGGCGGCATTTTTATTTGGTACGCTGTATCTATTCTCAGATTTAAAAATTACAACTCACAAAAAAAGATGTTTTCTTACTCAATTTCTTATTTATTTTCCTTATTTGCTAACACTATCTTTTGCTCTATTGATTTATTTTAACTATGCAGAAACAAAAAAATTATCTTTTACTCTTTCTTCTGATGGCACTTGTTATTATGCTCTTTTTTGTTTCTATAGTGAAATTTAAAGGCATGTAGTTAGAGAAAAGTCTTGTCTTTAACAGAAGAAAAAAGCTGCTATAATTCTAATTAGGAATGTTACAGATATGAAAAATACTTTATTAGTGTTGCTGATCTCAATGATATACAATTTACCATTACTTGCAGCCGATCCCATTTTACTTAATTGCATTGAAACTCCTGAAATATATAACCTCAACACAAGACCTAAAAATTTCAACTATTCAAATAATTTAAGAAGGAAGCCTGGTTCTCCCAGTGCTGCATTTGGGGAAATAATACATATAGTGGGTAGAGTGACTGACATAAATTGTTTGCCAATACAGAATGCTGCAGTTTCTATATGGCATGCAAATGCTTGCGGTAATGATGGAAATTCTCAATCCGATCCACATTTTGCTGGATCAGGGAGATTTATTACAAACAATCTAGGTTACTATAGTTTTATTACGGTCATGCCTGGTAAAAGCGGTAATAGAGCACCACATGTAAAATTTTTAGTTCAACATCCGGGTTTTACAGAGTTCACAACCCAAATGTTCTTTACTGACCATAATTATAGCAACTGCTCTGATCCTATTCTAAAAGATTTTCTCGATAACGGCTTGGCAAGCCTGCTGATAGCACCACTTTCTTATAATGATCAGGGTATAAAAACTTATACATTTAATATTACTTTAAGTGGATATAGTAAATTTTCTGAGAAAAAATAAAAATCTAAAAAAAAATAAAAACTTGTTATTTTTTAGTTAATTTGGTAAATATTACTCTAATTAAGTATGGAGTTATAAACAATGAAGATCGCAATTTCTAAAATTTCATCCAATTTTAAAACCACAGTTGTAGGTTTGTTTGAAAATGATCAAACCATAAGCAACGGTGAAGATAAGAAAATTATAGATAACATCAGTGAGTTTAATGGCAGCTTTGGTGAGTTTTTCCCGGTTATCTCAGGAGAAAAAAATCTCATAGTTGTTGGTCTTGGTAAAAAAGACGAGTGGGATGAAAATAAAGCATTGAATATTGGTGGCAAGATACATTGTGAATTAAGCAGGTTAAAAATCAAGCAAGCTGAAGTTCAAGTTGAAGATAGTGAAAAAGTGACAGCAAATATTGCATACGGTGCACTTTTACGTAGTTTTAAGTTCGACAAATATAAAACTAAACAGGACGAGCAGGTTTCACAAGTAGAGGAAATTATAGTATTAACAAAGAATGATCAAGCTGAAGAATTATTTGCATGTCTAAAGCAAGAAGGTGAGGGCATATTTCTTGCACGTTCTTTTATCACTGAACCACCTAATATTCTATACCCGGAATCTTATGCTAACTGCATTAAAGAAGAATTCACTAAATTAGGTCTTGAAGTTGAAGTGCTGGAAAAACAGCATATGGAGAATATGGGGGCTTTGCTTGGAGTGGCTCAAGGTAGTAGCAAAGAGCCAAGGTTAGTAATCATCAAATGGAATGGAGCTGCTAAAGAGAAAAAGCCAGTTGCTTTTGTTGGTAAAGGCATAACGTTTGATACTGGTGGAATATCACTCAAGCCTTCACGTGGTATGGAATCGATGAAATATGACATGGCAGGTTCTGCTGCTGTGGTCGGTGTAATGCGTGCTTTGGCAGGAAGAAAAGCAAAAGTGAATGCTATTGGTGTTGTTGCGCTTGCAGAAAATGCAGTTGATGGCAATGCCCAAAGGCCAAGTGATGTAGTAACTTCACTGTCCGGACAAACGATAGAAGTGTTAAATACCGATGCAGAGGGAAGGTTGATACTTGCCGATGCCCTGTGGTACACACAGGATAGGTTTTCACCAGAGTTTATGATAGACCTTGCAACTTTAACTGGTGCCATTGTCGTTGCACTTGGTAATAACGAATATGCTGGTCTCTTTTCAAATAATGATGAGTTGGCAGAGCGTTTAATTGACGCAGGAAAGGAAACAAACGAGAAATTATGGCGTTTTCCAATGAATGAGACATATGACAAAATTATTGATTCGCCAATTGCTGATGTACAAAATATTGCTCCTGCAGGCTCAGGTGGTGACAGTATAATGGCTGCGCAATTCTTACAACGCTTTGTAAATAACACTTGCTGGGCACATTTAGATATCGCAGGCACTGCGTGGCACGAGAAAGGCACTGATATCTGCCCAAGAGGAGCAGTAGGTTTCGGTATCAGGTTGCTTAATAAGTTGGTTGAGAAGTACTACGAGTAAATCTCTTGCAAAACCTGGTAGCAGTTTTGTTGTCAACAAAATTGCCATCAGTTGCAAAAGAGGTCTAATGAATTTTAATGCTGCTCATGGATTTTATAAGAAAACTTCTCGCTTTTTTGTTACACAGAGTTTATTATTGTTACACAGAGTTTATTATTTTAATTTAGCTTAAAGTAAGATTATGTCACACCTTGCAGAGAGAATGTCTTTGATAAAACCATCACCTACAATCGCTATTACTGATGCAGCAAATAAACTAAAAGGTGAAGGAAAAGAAATCTGTGTTTTAGCTGCAGGAGAACCAGATTTTGATACTCCGGATCATATAAAGGATGCAGCGATACAAGCAATAAATGAAGGCAAAACAAAATATACAGCGGTTGATGGCACACGTGAATTGAAAGAAGCGATAATAAAAAAATTAGAGAGAGATAATGAACTTAAATATGAGCCTAACCAAATCTGCGTAGGTAGTGGTGCTAAACAGGTATTATTTAATTTATTCATGGCAACTATTAATCCAGGAGATGAGGTCATTATCCCTGCTCCATATTGGGTTTCATACATTGATATGGTAAATCTTTTTGGTGGCGTACCAATTATAGTCGAGTGCAAGCAAAATTTTAAACTTACACCAGAATTATTGAAAAGTAAGATAACTAAAAAAACGAAATGGTTAGTAATCAATTCGCCAAACAACCCTGCAGGTGCTGTGTATACGCATAATGAGTTACGTGATATATCTAAAGTATTACTTGAACATTCGCATGTAAATATCGTTACGGATGACATTTATGAACATATAATATACGATGAGAAATTTTTTACCATTGCTCAAGTTGAGCCAAAACTTTATGATAGAGTTTTTATAGTAAACGGAGTATCAAAAGCCTATGCAATGACCGGCTGGAGAATAGGATACGTTGCCGGTAAAAGTGATATAGTAAAAGCTATTTCTACACTACAATCTCAAAGCACATCTAATCCGAACTCTATAGCACAAGCTGCAGCAACTGAAGCACTAAATGGTGATCATGGATTTTTAAAAGAGCGAACAGAGACTTTTAAAAACCGTAGAGATTTTATGGTGGAAAAGCTAAATTCTGCTCCAGGGTTATCCGTATCAGTACCGCAGGGTGCATTTTATTTGTTCGTTTCGTGTGAAGGCGTGCTAGGTAAAAAAACAAAAAATGGTAAGGTAATAGATAACGACTTGGATTTTACTGAATACTTGCTTGCAGATCATTTGGTTGCTGTAGTTCCAGGAGTTGCGTTTGGCATGGAAAATTTTATTAGAATTTCCTATGCAGCCTCCCATGAGCAATTGGAAATTGGATGTAATAGTATTATTAAAGCATGTCAGGAATGTTTTTGAATTTAATAGGAATACTTAAGAATATTATAAGAAAAGGAGTAATATGGAATTAACCAACGCACCTGATTTTGTTTTACCAACAGATTCTGGAGAAAAGTTATCACTGAGTGAATTTTTTAACAAGAAAAATGTGGTACTTTATTTTTATCCTAAAGATGATACTCCAGGCTGCACTATGGAAGCTAAGGATTTTAGGGATCGCATTGATGATTTTTCTTCACTTGATACAGTGATAATCGGCATGTCAAAGGACAGCGTTAAGTGCCACGCTAATTTTAAGGCAAAATATTCTTTACCGTTTCATTTAGTTTCTGATGAAAATACTGAAATATTAAAAAAATATTGTGTATTGGTAGAAAAAAGCATGTTCGGTAAAAAGTACATGGGTATAGAACGAGCTACTTTTTTAATAGATAAAAAAGGCAAAATAGTGAAAATTTGGCGGAATGTAAAAGTTAGCGGACATGCAGATGAAGTTTTAAGCGAAACAAAGAAAATTTCGTAGAAAAAGAACTTTATTGCAATTTTTTAATTTGTTCATCAGTAGTTTTTGCAATAATATCCGTCAAAAGTTCTTAGAAGGTGTCTGCAAAGTATTTGCAAAGTAAGAAAAGATGAGGGGTAAGATGTATCCAAGCGATATAAGTGACAAAGAATGGGAAATTTTGAAACAACATTTTGAGCCTAAAAAGACAGGTAGACCAAGAAAGCATAGTACCAGAGTAATCAGTAAGGTATGTAATGAGAACAGGTTGCCAATGGAGGCAAATACCTAGAGATTTTCCGCCATGGAAATAGTTGGAATACACGACTAAAAAACAGTGGAAAATGGCAAGAGATCCATGATTTTTTAGTAAAAAAAGTAAGGGGAAAGAAAGAAGCCCCATCAATAGGATAGTCAATCAGTAAAAACGACTCAAAGGGGGGCAAGAGGTTACGATGCTGGAAAGAAGATAAAAGGCAGGAAGCGCCATATTATAGTGGATACGCTGGGTCTTGTAGTCACAGCTGTTGTTCTGTAGTAGGGGTGGCCTTACAGTCCACTTCATCTACTTTGCCACTAAGTTTTGACCACATATATGCAATCCCGTAGGTAATACCACCAAATACAGCAGCACTAGCCAGTGATGCTAAAACTATAAGGCCAAAGATGGGTAGACATGCTTCTTTTTCGATCGCAGACGGTACGGCACATGTCAGTGAGATTAATGTTACCATAGCTCCTATGAATGCAACTGATATAGTGCACAGATCAATATCGTTTTCTTTTTTGTCCCTAAGAAGATGTCTTGAAATCATTTAAGTAGCTAATTTATTAAGCATAACGGTAATCATATTAAAGAAAATATTGGTTTTTGAGGTAAGAGGAGAATGTTCGTAATCTTTGCTCATGCGCCTAAAATTGGAGAGCCAAGCAAAGGTTCTTTCAACTATCCAACGTTTTGGAATAACCTGAAATCCTTCAGCTTCGGG
>NZ_JACVWV010000011.1 GCF_014534705.1 Wolbachia endosymbiont of Pentalonia nigronervosa
CGTTCCAATAGAAAAACACCAAGAGAATACGATAAAGAGCTTTATAAAGAGAGAAATCTCATCGAAAGAATGTTCAATAAACTCAAGAATTTTCGTAGGGTTGCTACTCGTTATGATAAATTAGCTATTTCTTTCTTATCTTTTGTCCATATTGCTTCTATATATCTTTGGTTAAAATAAATGTCGACACTACCTAAAGCACAAACATTTGCACCTTTTTCTAATAGAGCCTCTACCACCTTTATATGGCCATTTTCAGCAGCATGATGTAATGGAGTGCCACCAAGAATCCCTCCCACCTCATTAGCATCTGCACCGTCTTCTAACAGAGCCTTTACTGCCTTCTCTGCGCCATAACTAGAAAAAATATTTAATAAGGTGCATTGTGTACATTCACTTTGAAATGGATGATCGACTTTAAATTCTCCTCTTCTCCACTCTACATATATAGAAAAATATTTTTTCCTTAATTGATTTTTTATTATTTCAACTACATTTTGCTGACTTAAATCTTGCTCAAGACTTATTTCATCTACTATCGGCTGCCATACTTCACCATGCATAATTTTCCCTCTGATTAACACCTATTAAAATCATAATACATTTCTTTTAAAAAAAATTAAATCTTTTGGATGAAATTTTGCAGGTGGATCACTAAACCTCTGTCGAAACCGATTTATGGTGAGAGGAGAAGTGCAAGCGAGCACCGCAGAATGTATTGGAGGAGAGCTTCGACAACAAAATTGCCGTCAGAAATAGGTTTTACAAGAGGTCTACTAAAAAGGAATAAGCTTAGCGAAAAACAGTGAGATCACCATAGGAACATAGAACAATCCTACTGTGATACTAATCAAAAGTAATAATGTCACTTTATCCGGTTGATAATTTAAAATATTAGCAAGTATTATACTAGATCCAGAAACTGGAATGATGGCTAGTAGTATCAGTGCTTTATATATATTTTCATCGTATATACCTGTGAAATGTTTGTCTAAAAGCACAATACCTAAAATAAATAGGGGCCACAATACATACTTTGCTACGATAGTGGTTAAAACAATTTTCCAATCTATTCTAAAGCTTGTAATTTGAGCAATACATACTCCAAGCAGCATCATTCCTAGTGTAACGAACGTGCTTCTGATGTTCATCATAAAATCAGATAAAAAAACAGGTATACGAATATCAAATATGCTTAAAATAAAGCCCAACACCATCGCATAGGAAGATGGAAGTTTAAATAGTTTTAATATACATTCCCTCGTGGTATACATGCCATTTGCAGCAATATAAAACCCTAAGCTATTTTCAAATAGCACCATCCCTATATAACAAACAACATATATAGACACTGTATTTACATCAAATAAAGCCATGGCTATTGGTAACCCAAAATAGCCCATGCTCGTGCTTCCTGAACTAAATGCTAATATATTCTTCGTGTTGTCTTTAAATAAAAAAGAAGAAATGTAATATACCATCAAAGACATGGAGCTGCCTATCACCCACACTAAAATTGGTAAAGAGGCCACTTGTATACTAACTTTTGTATTAGCCACCCCATATAATACTACTAGTGGATTAGCGATATAAAAGAGTATTTGCGATATAGTGTTTCTATCAATTTTAAGGTGTTTTCCCGCCAAATAACCAATAAATATTATAATATATGTTGGCAATATTTTAAGAAAAAGGGAAAAAAACATACTAACCTAGATTGCAATCCCTCTAATGTTGTTAATTGATAAAGCTACATTAGACCTTAAGACACTATAAAAGTAAATAAAAATAAAAGTAAAAGTAAACAAAATTTATTATAAAAATCTACTCTTTATAACACTTAAGAACTATTATTTTATAATAGATTTATATTAAATTTTTATAAACCATACACTAAAATAATTATTTTATTATTGAACAAGTAATGATCACTAAATCTTTTTTTACTATTTGTATCATATTTAAGAAAAGAGCTATCTCTCTCTACTCCTGGGTTCTAACTTTTAACTTTACTAAATACTTAATAACTGTATTATCATGTTTATTCCATATTAAAAAAATATGCTACAATTGTTTACTTTACTAAGCATCATTATTTCAGTCGCATTTTTTGGTAGCTTGGTACCTATAGAGATAAAAAACTTCTTATATTCAATAAGTCTTAGCATTAAAGAAATTTTACTATTTATAATGCCCTTCATTGTTTTCGTATTAATTTTTAGTAGTATTAATAACCTAAAACAATCAGCAATAAAATTCATAATATTACTTATTATAACAATTTTCTTATCAAATCTCACCTCAAGTTTGGTAGCTTATTCTATAGGGCACTTAATCATACAAAATACCGATTCAATACAAAATTTAGGACAACATAAAGAAACTATTACTTCCTTATGGTCGTTTGATTTGCCTACATTAATTTCTAACTTTCAGGCCGCGATTTGTGGATTTATATCCAGTATAGTAATGTCTATATTTCTACCCCAAAGAAGCAAAGAGCTTTCATGTAAAATGTCAGATCTTACTTCCTTTATTTTTAAGGCATTCTTAACGCCAATGATTCCAATATTTGTCCTTGGACTTGTTTTAAAAATGCAGCATGACCAGATTTTATCTACAATATTTAAAAATTACTCCATGTTTTTTATTATTATCACATCTGTCACTTACTTTTATATCTTTTTGTTATATGGAGCAGCAAATGCATTTAAGATTAAAAACTGGACTATTAGTATAGGCAATATGGTGCCCGCATTTATTACGGCAATAAGTACTATGTCTAGCAATGTAACTATGCCTATGACCCTAGAAGGAAGCAAAAAAAACGTAAAACAACATGATATAGTATCGTCAGTAGTACCTATCACTGCTAGTTTTCATCTAATAGGTGATTGTTTCTTTATTATCATACTATCAATGATCATAACATCCAGTGGTTCATTGCATACAACAGACTATTTTACATTTCTCTGCTATTTTTTATTGTTCAAATTTGCTGTTGTAGCAGTTCCTGCCGGGGGAATTATGGTAATGCTTCCTATTCTTGAGAAGTATCTTCAATTCTCTCCTGAAATGCTTTCATTAATCACCGCACTGTACATAGTATTTGATCCAATAATCACTTCAGCAAATGTTATGGGTAACGGTGCTCTTACTATGATATTTACAAAATTCTACAATAAATGTCCATTTTAGCAATTGATACTGTAGGTGCTGGTAGCTCAATAGCAATTGTTGATTATAATGGCAATTATTTTGTCGAATATAATCACACCAATAACAGCCATGCAGAATCTTTCTTCACAGTTCTAGACGCTTTATTCACTAAACACAATTATAACTATGATAAAATAGATCTCTTGGTAGTGGTCACTGGACCAGGAAGTTTTACTGGCATTAGAGTTGGTATATCAGCAGCACAGGGCATCAGCCTCGCAACACGTAAACCTTTGTATGGAGTAAACGCTCTCGAAGTTCAAGCATATGTCATATCCTCATTATGTAATAAGAAGAAAAATATCAGAAGTATGATTAAAAATCCTCAAGGATTTTATACACAATTATTTAATTCTGACTTATTGCCAATATCAGAGCCTGAAATGATTAGCAGCAATGAATTGAATTATAGTGCATATGAATACTACCACTTGCAAGAGATAAACGCAAGCCATGCCGGGTTACTAACCCATTATAGACTAAAAAATAAGCAAAAGTTAAATAGCGCCAAAGCTTTATACTTGAATGAACCTGAGTACATGAGTAAATTCAAGTAGCATCGTTAAATTTGACTTATTATCTCTTCAGCAACTTCCCTTGCACCCATATTTGAGTTTTCTATCTCTATAGCATTAGGGGGCACGAATAAGTCTCTGCTTTTAAATCTCTCTATAAGGTTACTTGCATTAATAATCTTCTTATTTCCCCTTTTGTTTTTTAACTCAATACGCTTTTGTAATGTAGATAAATCGCATCTTAGTACTATAGGAAGAACTCTTGTATTCATTTTTACACTAAGACTGACTACTGAATTATACATTCTGAGGTCATGATCACTCCCTTCTACTAATTCATCAAAAAATATGTAGTTTTTTGACTTAGTTGGATAGGTTTCTATTACCTGCAACATAGTTTGTGTGATGTCATATACCTTATCTTGAACTCCCTTAGGAATCTTGTCGGGTTCAAATACATCACCATACACAGTATGAATCTGCGCATTGTGAGGAAAGCTACTGCTTACAATCAATGCATCTACCATATTGGACAACTCTATTGCCGTGGAAAGCTTACCACTACCTGAAAAACCTATAATATATATGAACAGTCCTGTTATTTGTTTTTTAATATTTACCATATTACTTAATACCGAGATCCGCACTTAATAATAACACAAAACTTCTGAAACATTAGATAAAAAATTACTCTTAGTAGTTAAAATATTATGCAATACAAATACAAAAATAAAAACCATATTGTTACTACTCCTATAGCTCATAACTTCAACGATTATAGTGTTTTTTATGATAAATGATAAACTTTATTAAGTTTTAATAGAGGGTTTTTTAATACAGATTAGGCATATAATATTAAGTTATAAAATATAATAACTAACCTTATAAGTTAAGTATTATCTTTTATAAAAGTAGCAAATATTTTATCTATTTCAAAACTCACCTTAGGGTTCCAAATAGGACCATCTAAATGCATATCTATATAAACTGAATTACTCTGGTTTGGTGGTATAAAAAATAACCTGAATATGGAATCTACATTGAAATTAGATAAATTTAGGTTAGCAGAAATCGCTCCAGATGCTCGGTCAATTTGAAACTGTAATCCTGTTGAGCATATACCATTACTGATGCTTGCTTGTCCCTTAAGATTTCTAAAAGATGTACTGCCTTTATATATATCAACATTAGCAAATGTAACAACTTCAGATTTATTCTTACTACCCAGTAAATTAGTAATGAATGAATTCAAATCTATGTTGGAAAACGTTAACTGCTGTGCTCCTAATTTTACTTCTCCCGAGTAGTTACTAGCCCAATCATAAAGACTTTTTCCTTGAGTCTTTACTGTACCACTTAAACTTATTCGACCATTTGCATTATTAATTCCTATAGCTTTACTCATCTTGCTCACTTCTAACCCCGAAATAAAAAATCTTGTATACATCTCATCTGACCTCATATAACCCTGAAAAGATACTTTCCCCTCTTCTAATGCATAGTTTACTTGCCTTACTGTGACGGTACTATTTCTGATCAATGCATCTAAGTGAAAATCTTTTAAATTACTCTGTCTCATTGTAAATGCTTCAGTATTGATACGTACATTTGCATCAAAGTTTTCTATGTTATTCAGAAAATCAAATCTTTTTGTTGACCATTGAACCTGATTTATTTTATTTTTTGAGGTATTTGTCTTTTCTATAAAATTAGGTAATTTGATAATATTACCATTAAATTTTTTCCCTGTAAAATCAATATCCAATAAAGGCTTAACATGCCCTTGGTCCATCAATATTCTAAAATTGCCAATAGTATCAAAATTTTCTCCATGTACTTGAATGCTATTAGCAACCAACCTATTTTTTTCTATATTCAATAAAAAATCTACACTTTTGATTTTTTGATCATTCAATACCAAATCATTTATGCTAGTCTCAATATTTACATCATGATTAAATTTCTTCAGCCATTGTACTTTATATAAACTACCGAAATTATATTTATCTGCATTTAGGTTATGTATACTAAACCTTCCGTCAACCATGTTGTGCTTTTTTGTATAACTTACCTTTATTGATCCTTGTAGAAATTCTTCATGATTGATTAATGTTATATCTGAAATTGACAGTACTCTAGGGGCAAAATGTACTTTAGAATGTAAAACAAATTGATTTTTCTTATCTTCATTTATTGTTACAGAAGGAAAAAAACATGAAATAAACGATTCAAAATCATTTCCCTCAACTTGAAGATTACCATTAAATTCAGACAACACATTGTTACTAGAAACTTCTCCTGATAGGTAAAATATATTGTTAATACCTGGCAATTTAAGAAGCGTCTTGACTGTTGCTTTGCTATCCACAAATTTCACTGCAGCACGAAAATTATCTAATATCTTTTTTTGATAATTAATATTAGAAGCATCTATATTAAAATCTAAGCTCAAGTCCTCCGGTATACTTCTTTTAAAACATTCTAATAGATCTTTCACATCCACTTTTTTCCGTGAATTATCTTGCATAAAATCCAGATCAATCTTACTAAATTTTACACTGACATTAGTATGGTTACTTTTCCTATCGTTGTGTATTGCACCATGTGCTTGCATACTATTTGACTCAACTTTGAGATCAGTCATCATAAACTCGTTTTCATCCATATTTATATTGGATGATACCTTAATGTTCTCACTAGGAATAAGATGAGATAGTAAGCTCAGGTTGATAACTTTCACCAAATCACTTATTGAATCCGCATGATTATTCACAGTTAGTACTAAGTTACCATTTACTTTTTCCTGCTCCTTACTACCTTGAAATAGTAAATTTATTAGCTTCGATTCAACATTAACATCTATTCTTTTTTTTGTAATATTGATTTTTCCTAAAAAGTCATAATGGCTATCGTTGATCTTCACTTTACCTGAAAATTTTTTATTCTTTTTTATCTTGATCTCTCTTATGTTAATATAATCATCTTCTACACTTATATGACTATTTTTTATTAGAATATTCATTATATTATTGCTAGATTTTTTATTTACAATGTTAAATAAATTTTGTCTATTACTCTTCATATCAAGTAACGTTATAGATTTTGGCTGCAGTGAAAACGAAAACAGTGATAGAAATGAAGGTCTTATTTCAACTTGACCCACACTAACTAAGTCTGATAGTTTTTGCTCTTCATGTCCATTATACTGGATATATACATTGTTAATGGTTAATTTTGGCATAATCAGCGAAGCTTCAATTTTCCCCATAATATGTATTTTAGCATCATACTCTTTCTCTAACTTCTGTGTGATATATTCTTTATATCCACTCCAATCTTTGAAAGTCACAGCAACATTTGTTAGCACTAACACTAACAAGATTGATAATATGGCGTATATAGAAAATCTCATAATTTATATATGTTGAAGATCACTTAAATTTTTCATAAAGGTCAAATAAAGAGTACCAAAATACACAGTGATACTTAAAGCTATCAGAATCGCTAAATAAACAATACGAGTGAGCATATCATCAAAAAGTAACTCTGCTGATAAGAAGCGAAAAGTACATAGAACTATTGACATCACTACTGTAGCTATAAGTATTTTTACAATATTTGATAACAGTAATTGACTCACTCTATACATTCTATTTATTTTCAAATAGTTAATTAGAAATATAGAATTTATCCAAGTAGAAATAGAAGTGGCAATAGCAATTCCTGTATGTTGATATTTATTCATCAATAAAAGATTAAGCACTATATTTATTCCAAGACATATTAATGAAAATATAGTTGGTACTTTAAGATTACCTTTAGCAAAAAATGCTGGCATCAATACCTTATTTATAATAAACGCAGGTAAAGAAAGAGAAAATGCTATCAATGTAGGAACGGTCTGTTGCACCGCATGGTAATCGAATTCACCGTAGGCAAAAAGTGTAAGCAAAATGATATCAGGAATAATAATAAAAGCAGCAGTCGTTGGCATAATTAATATTAATCCCACATTTAGAGCTTTATTTTGTATTCTTGCTATATCATCTACTTGTCTTGAAATCAAAGGAAGAAGTACTGTACCAATAGCAGTGCCAATCACCCCTTGTGGCAGTTGTGTTAATCTATCAGCATAATATATATAAGACACTGCATTCGGTAGAAAACTTGCCATGATCGTATCAATCCATACGCCTATTTGAGTCACACAATTATTTATTATTGCAGGTATTATACGCCTAAAAAATAATTTTACTTTACTGCTTAATTTCAGGCTAAAAGTAAAATTTGCCCTTAGTTTATATGCACTGAACAACATCAACGATAACTGCAGTATTCCACCTACTAATACAGCTATAGATAGATTATGTGCCGGGGTTGCAACATAAGGTATAAATAGGCTAACAATTAAACAAAGATTTAAAATAACTGGGGAAATAGCTGTTGAAGCAAAATGCTGCTTTACTTGCAACATTCCTCCAACTAACGATGCTATTGAAACGAAGACTATGTATGGTAGAATAATTCTCGATAAAGTAATAGTAAGCGCAAACTTACTTTGATCAAAACCAGGAGTAAATACTCTAACTGTATAAGGAAAGGCAAATTGCATAACAAAGCAGAAAACTACCAAAATAATAAATGTTATGGATATTATGCTACTTGCGAAGTTAAATGCTCTTTTACTGTCATAAGATTCCGCTGAATATAATGGAATAAAACAAGTAGTAAATGCTCCCTCAGCAAAAAATGCACGGAATAAATTAGCCAGGCGGAATGAAGAAAAAAATATATCAGCGAGAGACGTTGCACCAATAACAGTAGCAATTAATACATCCCTTATCAAACCTGAAATTCTTGAAATAGCTGTAAAAAAGCTAAATGTAAAAATACTTTTAAACATATATGGTAACGCTGTATGTAAGTATTACTTTTAAAGAAAGAATAGAAAAAACGCAAGACTTAGCTCTTCACTTCCATAGCCTTGACTTGATAAGTTTTTACTCAATATCTCTTCATATCTTCCACCTGTAGCAAATATAGACTATCTTTTGGTAAAGTATTGATAGCTAACTCAGAACATTTCGTAAATTGCTTTAAATCACCTTCAATAAAAGCCTTCTTTGTTAATGCAAAATAGTGCATTCCCATATCAGAATCATGCTTATATGCAATACTTAAATACTTCCAAACTAAAACATCATGTGGCTCTACACTTATAATTTGTGTCAGATAAAAAATGGCCTTTTTTACATCACCATATAACAATAAAGTGTGAGATAATGCAAGTTTTACTAAGTAACTATCATCGCTAGATAAATACTTAAGTGATTTTTCATAGCTCTCTATAGCATCACTCATTCTTCCAGCTTTATATAGCATCTCCGCTTTTAATTCATACAGATATGGGTCATCCTGAGCTAACAAATCAATTTGCTGAGTCGCTTCCTCCATTCTTCCTTGCCTATAATACATTATAGCACTGATATACCTTGAATCATCCTTATACTTGCTAGATAGTACATGCATAGGGGTAAAAAAAGCATCTAACTTCATAACCATACGTTCAAATTTTAACAATTGCTCTGTGGAAATTTGTTTTATACGGCTTTTAACCTTATAATTTTGTACAGTAAATAAACGTTTGTTACTCAGTGGATGCGTGCGAAAATACCGTTCAGCACTCTCAGACTCAATACTTCCAAAGTAATTAAAAATTTCTTTTATTCCTACATTATCATAGCCAGATTCGTCTAAGTACCTTAAAGCATAACTATCAGCTACACTTTCTTGCTCTTGAGAGTAGTTAAAAAACAATCTTGTACTTAACATTACACCACCAAGTAAAACTGCATTAGCAACTTGGTAGTCAAGAGCAATACCAGAAACTAATCCAAGTACACAACTAGCTATTGCCATCGATTTAAAATATCCCATGACATTACTCATCTGTAACACATGACCAGCAGATATATGAGCTATCTCATGCGCTAATATTCCAAGTAAAGCATAAGGTTTGGTTGAATATCTCAAAAGCCCTAAGTTAATGAAAACACTATTGTTATTCATCACAAAAGCATTAATTGCGCTATCATTAACAACAAAGACTTTTATTTTATTACTATCAAGACCTGCAGCAAAAAACAGTGGCCGCGCTAATTCTTTTACTACAGCTTCTATTTCACTATCGCGAATAATATTAGCAGAATAGGCATTATGACAACATACAAAAAAAGACAATAGGATTAATAAATTAGCGATTTTGTTCATCAGAAAACATTTAAGTTATGAATGTTTTTCGACGTAACTTATAAGTTTATCAATAGTGGTTAGTTTAATCTTGTGTTGTTTAGCAAATTCAAGCAGTTCAGGTAAACGCATCATAGAACCATCATCATTAACTATTTCACAACCCACGGCTGCATGACTACAACCAACTAACTTGGCTACCTCAACACTTGCTTCAGTATGACCATTGCGTGCTAGAACCCCACCGTCATTTGCAATAATAGGAAAAACATGCCCTGGTGTAATAATATCATTCTTAGTACTCTTTTGATCAATAGCTGCAAGTATCGTACGTGTTCTATCATCAGCAGAAACACCCGTAGTAATTCCATAACGTGCATCAATTGACGTTGTAAATGCAGTATGAGGAATAGACTTTTCGTCTACATTACTTCTTCTCATAAACTCAAGATCTAGCTTATTCATATAGAACTTCGTCATAGCTAAAAACACGATTCCAGTACCATATCTTACCATAAAAGCTATATGCTCTGGCTTAACTTTTTCAGCTAAAATGATTAGATCTCCTTCATTTTCTCTATTTTCATCATCAACTAAAATAAATAATTTACCAGAACGAGCATCTTCTAAAATATCCTCCACAGGAGAAATATTTACTGATATACAAGCAGTCATACTTATTTAAACTCAATCTTAATTATTTTATACAATTTTTCCCCACTAGGTACTATAACCTCCACATACTCATCAACTTTCTTGCCAATTAAAGCACTTCCCAATGGTGAACTACTAGATATTAATTGTTTTGAAACATCAGACTCGCATTCACCAACAATCTTATAAATATATTCTACTTCACTATCGTCATCATTTAACATGCTTAATGTTACAGTTGCCCCAAACATCACTGTATTCCCTGATAGACTTCTCACATCAATTACTTCTGCATGTGATAACTTATGTTCCACCTCCATTATACGACCTTCTATGAAACCCAATCTCTCACGCGCAGCATGATACTCTGCATTTTCAGATAAATCACCGTGATCCCGGGCATCAGAAATAGCCTGTATAACAATCGGTTTTTCTTCCTTTAATTTTCCAAGTTCGGCTTGCATACGCTCAAAACCTCCCTTTGTCATCGGAAACTTATTCATAATAGAAGAAGTCATAACTAACACCTAAACACAATTAAATTGAGCAACAAAATTACTCACTATACTTAAGATCTCACTTTTTATATCATCACTCATGTCATTTGACAACTTTTTTAACATATCAGGATGCACTGTATGAAAATAATTGATAAGATCATGTTCAAATTTATTAATATCACTTATCTTTATGTTACTTAATTGATCATATAAATTAGAAAAGATATACATAAGCACCACTTGTTCCTCTATTAGCATAGGCGAATGTTGTTTTTGCTTCAATAACTCTTCAAGATACCGCCCTTTGTTTAATGATAATTGAACACTAGCATCAAGATCAGAACCAAATTTTGCAAAATCCTCCAATTCCCTATACTGAGCTAAACTCAGCTTTATAGAACCAGCTACTTTTTTTACAGACTTTAATTGTGCAGCAGAACCTACCCTTGAAACTGATAAACCTATATTAACTGCAGGACGAAATCCCTTATGAAACAATTCAGATTCAAGGAATATTTGTCCATCAGTAATTGAAATAACATTTGTTGGCACATACGCAGATACATCACCTGCTTGAGTTTCGATAATTGGCAATGCAGTTAAGGAGCCCTGCCCCTTATCATCAGACATCTTAGCAGCTCTTTCAAGCAATCGAGAATGCACATAAAATATATCACCAGGGTAAGCTTCACGTCCAGGAGGACGCCTCAATAACAAAGACAGTTGCCTATATGCCACAGCATGCTTAGATAAATCATCATATACAACTAAGCAATGCATCCCTTTATCTCGAAAAAATTCACCAATGGTACAGCCAGAATAAGGCGCCAAAAATTGCATAGGTGCACAATCAGATGCACTAGCCACAACTACAGTTGTATATTCTAATGCTCCACTTTCTCTCAACCTATTTACTACTTTTGCCACCGTCGAAATTTTTTGCCCAATCGCAACATAAACACAAAAAACCTTTTGATCATCGCTTACTGCATCATTAATTTTCTTTTGATTGATGATAGTATCAAGCGCAATAGTAGTTTTACCAACTTGTCGATCACCAATAATTAATTCACGCTGCCCTCTTCCTATTGGAATGAGTAAATCTATAATTTTAATACCTGTCTGAAGTGGCTCATGTACAGATTTACGATCAACAATACCCGGAGCTTTGGATTCTATATCCATTTTATTTTTAGCTTTAATCTCCCCACAACCATCTATAGGCTGACCTAAAGCATTTACCACTCTTCCTAATAACTCATGTCCCACAGGCACTTGTACAACATCACCACTACACTTTACAATATCACCTTCTTTCACATCACGATCATTACCAAGTATTACTATCCCAGCTGTATCATGATCTAAATCAAGCACTATTCCTTCTATACCATTAGCAAATAAAACTTTTTCGCCAAATTTCGCTTTCTCTAAACCATAAACCGATGCAATACCATCAGCAACTGACATCACTTCACCTATACTCTCCCGCTTTACAGGGTTATCAAATGCCTCAATCTTTTCCTTTATTATATTGACTATTTCAGAAGCATTTATACTTTCTTTCATAAAAAATCCCTTTATTCACTATATCTTAACATTTCCCTTTTACTTACATCAACCAATCTTGCTAAGTAACTTTTCAGAGAAAGATCAATTAAATTAAAACCATATCTAACTATAAAGCCACCCACTATAGAAGGATCTACTACATTATCTACCTCTATTATTTTACCAAGAAAGCTTAAAGATTCAGTAATTATTTTTATATCAGCTTCCTTCAAAGGCTCCGCCGACTTTATCGTCACTTTAAATTCATTTTGATCTTCTCTTACCAAACTTAAAAATTTTTCTAATATGGAGAGTAATAAAGCAAAACGTTTACTTAGGCATACCATCATGATAAATTTTATTAGCTTTTCATTTAAATATTCCTTCATACAGAGTATTATCTCCTTCTTATGGACAGTAGAAATTACTGGATTAGATAGATAGATAAAAATATCACGGTGATCTTTAAAAAAAACTAATAAAAATTCCACTTTCTTTTTTATAATATCCAACTCATCACCTGCAACATAGAATAAAGCTTTAGCATAAGATGAAATTAAATTATTATATTGAACCTTTTTCATATTTTAATTACTTACCCAAGCATTTTTTATATAGATAGGCCATCTCTTTAAAGAAAGAAAACACAAATCATACCTTATTGAATAATTACAAAAGTTAACATTTCTACTCAGAAAATATTTAGAGGAATTTATAATAGACTGACACTGCACATTAGATATTGGTATTTCTCGCCCAAATAAGCTTGTTTTAACTTCTAAAAAAATCAATTCCCTTTTTCTAGATATAATTAAATCAATCTCTCCAAATTTACAGCGATAACGGTGTTTTATAATGTTATAAAATTTTAATTTTAAATACGTTAAAACCAATAACTCGCCAAAATAACCTATAAAATGACGTAAATTACTTATCATCTGTAGATTATGCTACTACTTTTTTATCCTCCCCCTTATTTTCACCATAGATCTTACCTTTTGCTAAAATATCCCTATCAACTAACTCTATCACTGCCATCGGAGCACAATCACCCTTACGAATTTTAAACTTTATTATCCTAGAGTACCCACCATTACGACTTTGATAACGACCAGCTAAAATATTCAGCAATTTATCAACTATTAATTGATTATTATGCAACCGCGAAAGTAGAAGCCTTCTACCATGCAAAGTATTATTATTTTTAGCAATCGTAATAAACTTTTCCACATAAGGGCGAAGTTCCTTAGCCTTTGGCACAGTAGTAACTATCTGCTCATGATTAATTAATGATATAGATAGGTTTTTTAACATTGATAACCTATGTTCAGTATAACGAGATAACTTACGTTTTTTTATTCCATGTTTCATATATTACCTAATCTTCATCAGTATGTTGTTTTACCAATTCTTCTATATCCTGCGGCGGCCAGTTTGATACCTCTATACCCAAAGATAAGCTAAAATTAGCTAAAACTGCTTTAATTTCATTTAAAGATTTCCTGCCAAAATTAGCAGTCCTTAACATTTCACTCTCTGTTTTTTGTACAAGATCACCTATATAATTAATCCCTTCATTTTTTAAACAATTATGCGACCTAACTGATAGCTCTAGTTCATCTACCTTACGCAATAAGACAGGATCATAACCTAAGTCTTTTACACTAGAAGATAAAGCTGTTTGCTGCTTCTTATAACATGCATCAGAACTAATAAAAGGCTGAAGTTGCTCCTGTAGTATCCTTGCAGCAGAATCAACAGCTTGACTAGGAGAAATTGTACCATCAGTTTCAATTGACAATATTAACTTATCCTTGTCAGTAACCTGACCAACACGACTATTCTCTACCCTATATGAAACCCTACTCACAGGACTATATAAAGCATTAACAGGAATAAAACCTATTGAATCTTGTTCGTTAATAAGTTTCAAAAACTCATTTTCCTTATATTTTGCTACAGGAAGATAACCTTTTCCACTAGCTACATATATCTTCATATTCAACTCTGCACCTTGCCCTAGAGTACATATTAGCAAATCTTTGTTAACAATATGGCATTGTTCATCAGCTTCTATCATCCCAGCTACAACCTGACAAGGCCCTTTAACGTTTAGATTTAAGCATTTATTAGAGGTGCCGTCTAACTTACACCTCAACATACTCATATTTAACACTATATCCGTAACATCCTCTCTCACTCCTTGAATTGAAGTAAATTCATGGGTAACATTCTCAATTTTTACCCCGTAAGCAGCACATCCTCGCAGAGAAGATAACATAACACGTCTCAATGCATTACCTAACGTTAATGCAAAGCCACTTTCCAAAGGCTCCAATATTACATCACCCTTTTCAATGGAATCACCTGGTATAACCTTAACTGAATGAGATTTAGCCAACTTATTATTTAAACTCTCACCAACAGAAGCATTTTCATACATAAAATAACCTTTTCAAACAATTCTATACTCTTCTTTTTTTTCGTAATCTGCATCCATTATGAGGAATGGCAGTTTTATCCATAATTGAAGTAACAGTTAATCCACAACCTTGACATGCTTTAACTGCAGCTTCTGTACCAAAGCCAGGACCACGCACTACGACAGAAACAACTTTCATACCAAATTTTTCTATTGCAACTTTTGCAGCAGATTCAGCAGCTTTACCAGCAGCATAAGGTGTAGATTTTCTCGAACCCGAAAAACCACATGCACCTACAGAAGTTTGGTATAATGTGTTACCCTGAACATCAGTGATGTTTATAAAAGTATTATTAAAAGTTGCACGTATATGGACAACCCCAGTAATAAACTTTTTTGAACTTTTTCCAACTGTTTTAACTTTTTTCATACGATAATAATAAATTTATTTTCTTCCAGCAATAGGCAAACGAGATCTGCCTTTACGAGTTTTTGCATTAGTATGAGTCCTTTGTCCCCTTACAGGTAAACCCTTTCTATGTCTCACTCCTCTATAACACCCAATCTCCACTAAAGATTTGATGTTCATTGATACTACCTTTCTTAACTCACCTTCTATAGAATAGTTTTGCCTAATAAAACTGCTAATTTTTTCTATTTCTCCCTCTTGCAATTGTGAAATACGTCTATTCTTATCAATTCCACAAGCATCACAAATTATATTTCCAGTAGAAATTCCTATACCATATATATATGTTAACGCAAATGGAACACACTTTTTAACTGGAACATTTACACCTGCTATACGTGCCACTGATACCCCGATTCTTATTAATAACTCTTAAGTTATACCATAAAACAACCAATAGTCAAACTAAATTACAAGAAATTTTACTCTCAATTTCTTCCGTTACTTTATCAATACCAAGACTAGCATCAACAACTAACACCTTATCCTTGTAATATTCACGTAAACTCTTCATTTGTATATGGTATTCGCTGATTCTTTTTTGAATTGCAGACATATCAACGTCATCCACCCTTCTCTCCAGCTTTTCACCTCCACACTTAACGCATACAACATTGCCAAATGATGATACGCTCTTGCAATCCAAACATATAAGACGATTTTGTAACCTATTAACTACAATACTATCTTCAACCTTCAACTCTATTACAAAATCTACATCTCTATCATACTTTTTCTTTAAAGCTTGAGTTAAAAAATGCGCTTGATTTAGATTTCTAGGAAAACCATCTAATAACACATTATCACCCATTGATGTAATTTGACTATGCAATAACTCGCATATAATATCATCCTGAATTAAATTGCCAGATTCAACAATATCTTTTATTTTTTTACCTAAATCACTTTTACTAGATATAATGCTTCTTAACAAATCACCTACTGAGATTAATTGTAAATCATATTTTTCTAATAGAATATTTGATTGAGTACCCTTACCAGAACCAGGAGGACCAAAAATTACAATGATCATCTCACTTTCCTTTCATATTTTTTTATCCAACTATCGTACCTATTTGAAAAAATATAAGACTGCACCTGAGTGATAGTATCAGTTACAACATTCACCATAATCAACAAACTCGTACCGCCAAAAATAAAAGGTATATCATAATGATATCTCACAATTTCAGGTACAGTGCATATAATTGCTAAATATGTAGAACCAACAAACGTTAACTTAAAAACTATATCCTTAAGATAATCAGCAGTATGCTTTCCAGGCCTCCTGCCAGGAATAAAACCACCGTTTTTCTTCAGAAAATCAGCATTTTCCTGCGGATTAAATATAAAATCAGTATAGAAAAAATTTAAGAACACTATTAATATTAGATAAGCAGTAATATATACGGCTTTATTTGCCATAAAGTAATTCAAAATAAAATCAGCAACAGCATGCCCTTTGTAAAAATTTGCCACTGAAATTGGCGTCAACAAAATTGCATTAGCAAAAATAGTTGGTATTACACCAGATAAGTTAATCTTTAGTGGAATATAAGTAAAATCATCATTAGACGATCTTTTAAATTGCTTTTTAGGATATTGAACAACAACTTTTCTATAAGAGGATTCAACAAAAATCACTAAAAGCAGCAGTAAAAAGAATAATATTAAAACAGACAAAATAATAAACAGTGATATACTACCATTTTTATTCAACACCAACAAAGACGATAAAGCATTATGCAATTCTGATATTATACCCGTAAAAATAATTAATGATACGCCATTACCTATACCATTAGCGCTAATCATCTCCCCAAGCCATATTAAAAACATAGTTCCACCTAGAAGACTAAATACTCCTATAACGCGAAACATAACTCCAGGCTGGATTACCACCAAAGCACCTTCTTTATTCATTCCTTCCAACCCAATCAAAATTATAATTGATTGAAAAACACAAAGTACTATAGTTATATAGCGTATATAAGAATTCATCTTTCTACGCCCTAACTCTCCTTCATTTTTAACTTCATTCATTCCTTTAATTGCAGAAGACATCAACTGCATTATTATAGAGGCCATTATATATGGCATAACATTTAATGCTAAAATTGTCATTCTAGCTAATGCACCACCAGAAAATAAATTGAACACCCCAAAAACACCAGAACTATCCTTAGGAAATATATCATTAATTACATCAAGATTAATTCCAGGAATCGGAATATAAGTACCTAAACGATAGCAAACTAAAGCTATGAGCGTAAAAAATATACGTCTTAACAGATCACCTTTATACAATAACGCAGGATCTAAGTTATTCAACAGTGATTTATTACTCATAATTTATGATAGTACTTCTATATTACCACCAGCTGAAGTTACAGACTTTTTTGCAGCCTCTGATGCAAAATCAATACGAAATACAAATTTCTCGCTTAACTCACCTTTATTTAAAAGTTTTATTCTTCCCTTCATAGATTTTATAAAACCTAATTTATGCAGCATTTCTTTATCTATAATAGAGCCCTTCTCTATTTTTCCCGCATCTACCAAGCGCTGTATATCACCAACATTAATTATAGAGTATATATTTCTATTTATAGGCTTAAAACCTCTCTTAGGTAAGCGAGTATATATCGACTGCTGCCCACCTTCAAAACCATTTATAGAAACTCCAGTTCTAGCTTTTTGCCCTTTATGTCCTCTACCAGATGTTTTACCTTTACCACAACCAATACCCCTACCCAATAACTTAGGCTTCTTTTTTGTAGATAACTTAGTAAATATAGTGTTCAATTTTATAGTATTATTCATATTTTACCTTTTACCAACTATTTCACTAACTTTTTTACCCCTTTTACCTGCTACATGACGAGGCGACCACATTTTATTAAAAGCTTCAAAAACAGCACACATAACATTATGAGGATTGTTTGATCTAGTAGACTTAGCTACTACATCTTTGATACCAAGTACTTCAAAAACAGACCTAACCGCTCCACCAGCAATAATACCAGTTCCGGCCTTTGCCGCCCTCAAAGTCACTTCACCTGAACAAAACTTAGCTTTAATATCATGATGTAAAGTCCTACCTTCACGTAAATGTACCTTAATCATCGATTTTTTTGCAGCATTCACAGCTTTAATTCTTGCTTCAGCAACTTCCGCATGCTTGCCTATTCCGCAACCTACTTTGCCTTTCTCATCACCAACAACAACTAAAATTGAAAATGAAAATTTTCTACCACCTTTCGTTACTGTTGTCACTCTGCGCACTGAAACTAAAAGTTCCGATAAATCGTTATTACTTTGTAAATTCTTCACAGCCATACCTTCTAAAATTTGAATCCAGAACTTCTTAGAGCTTCAGCAAATTGCGAAACTAACCCTGCATATTTATATGACCCACGATCAAATACCAGCTGTTGATCTAACTCTAAACTAGATAAACGCTCAATCATTAAATTAGAAACTTGCTTCACAACTTCAGCATTTACCTTACCTTGACACACACTTTTGATTTTGGGGTCCAAAGTAGAAGCTGAAGTAAGAGTGACACCCTTTGTATCATTAATCAACTGAGCATAAAAATGCCTGTTAGATTTAAATATGGATATACGTAAACGCTCAACACAATTATTAAGCTTTTTTCTATTACGTAACTTCCTCTTTTCACAATTACTTAAAACATTATATAATCTTCTCATTTTCATTACTTCTTTTTACTTACAACTTTACGCAGCATAAACTTGCCCTTTATTACAATACCCTTACCTTTATAAGGATCATATTTTCTGACCTTACATATATCAGATGCAACCATATGGACTTTTTGTTTATCCATACCACTGATTACCAAGTGAGTTGGTTTCACACACTTAATTTGTACATCCTTAGGCACTTTATACTTTACATTATGACTATAACCAAGATACAAAGTCAAATATTTCCCATCACAATCTGCTTTATATCCAACACCATTGATTTCAAGATCAACAGAAAAATCACTGGCCATACCATTGATAATATTATTAATATTACTCCTATAGGTACCCCACATAGGCTTGCTATCCTCTTCATCTTTCTCTTTATCAACAGAAAGCAATAATTGATTATTAGTAATTTCACATACAATATTATCAGAAAGACTCAACTCTTTTTCTGCTTTAACACTCTTTATTAACACTTTTTTACCATCACTACACTCAACTGAAATACCAGTAGGAATATTAATGGGTGCAGCACCTATACGAGACATGAACTTCTCCTATTACTTAAAACACACGACACAAAATTTCTCCGCCAACTTTTAACTTATGCGCATCATAATCAGTCATCACCCCTTTAGAAGTAGATATAATAAAAACACCTAACCCATTGTATGCCTTACTAATATTCTTATATTTTGAATAACAACGACAACCAGGCTTCGATATTCTCTCTATATTACTAATCACAGGCAATCTATTATAATACTTCAACTTCACAATAAAGTGCGGTATATTACCTACAACTTCCTTTTCATAATCAAGAATATATCCTTCATTTTTTAAAATCTCTAATATAGAAGAATTTACCTTAGAAAACAAAATTTTTGTTGTTCTATGCATTGCTAATTGAGCATTACGTATCCTTGTTAAGAAATCACCAATACTATCAGATAACGCCACTATACACTCCTTATTTATACTACCAACTAGATTTCGTTACCCCTGGAATTTCTCCAAAAGCACATAAATCACGTAAAATAACTCTACACAAACCAAATTTCCTATATACCCCTCTAGGTCTCCCTGTTAAGGCACATCTATTCCTAATTCTCACTTTAGATGAGTTTCTAGGCAATTTTTTTATCAACTTATTTTGAGCTGCAAACCTTTCACTAAGAGATAAACCCTTGTTATTCGTTATAGCCTTCAGCTCTTCTCTTTTTCTCTTATATTGATCACACAATTTTATCCTACGAAGATTTCTTTGTATCATAGATTTTTTTGCCATATATCTCTTCTCTAATTAATCAAAAAAAGGAAACTTAAATGCCGATAACAACTCTTTTGCTTCCAAATCATTAGCTGCACTTGTTATAATATTAATATCCATACCTCTAATCTTTGTAACTTTATCATAATCTATTTCTAAAAACGAAATATGCTCCTTTATACCAAAAGAAAAATTACCGTTACCATCAAACTGTTTTACACTAAATCCTCTAAAATCCTTCTCTCTAGGTAAAGCAATATATACTAATCTCTCTAAAAATTCATACATTCTCTCTCTACGCAAAGTTACCTTACAACCAATAACAGCACCTTTTCTGATTTTAAAACCAGAGATAGACTTCTTCGCATGAGTGATTACAGGTTTTTGACCTGAAATTAAACACAAACTATCAAGCGGCTCATTTATTGCTTTACTGTCTGAAGCAGCGTCTCCAACACCCATATTAATACATACCTTGGTAAGCTTAGGTATTTGCATTATGTTACCATAATTGAACTTATCTTTCAAAGACTTTGCTATGCTATTTTTATATAATTCTTTAAACATACTCACCTTAATCTATTACTTCCCCAGAAACTTTTGCAAAGCGCACTTTCTTACCATCCACAAACTTAAACCCTACTTTAGTTGGAGTTCTATACTTAGGATCTAACATTGCAACATTAGATATATCAATAGCTAGTTCTTTATTTAATATACCACCACTATTACCGGCCTTTTGTTTAGTGTGTCTTTTACATACATTCACACCAGAAACAACCACCTTTTTTTTAGCTTCACATGTTATAACCTTAATAACCTTGCCAATCCTTTGCTTATCTTTACCTATTAGCACTATAACATCATCACCACTTTTTATTTTTGCACTCATTATAAAACCTCAACAGCTAAGGACATTATTTTCATAAAAGAACCAGATGGTAATTTTTTTACCGGGCCAAATACCCTAGTACCAAGCGGTTCATTCTGATTATTAACTAAAACCACAGCATTACTGGAGAAACGAACAACAGAACCATCAGATTTCCTAATAGGGCTCTTTACTCTCACAACAACTGCTCTATATACCTTACCTTTTTCAACCTTACCTTTCGGGTTAATAGATTTAGTCGATACAACAATTGTATCACCTATAGATGCGGACCTTCTCCCACCCAATAGACCAATACAAAGCACTTGACGTGCACCAGAATTATCAGCCACTTCTAACAACGTATTTTTCTGAATCATATAAATATCCTACTCAACTTGAATGATTAATAACAATCCATTTTTTAGTAGCAGAAATAGGCATATGTTCTTGTATAAACACTTTATCTCCTTCTTTACAACTATTACTTTCATCATGTACTGTATACTTCTTATACTTCTTTATAACTTTTTTATACAACTTATCTTTATATACCTGCAATACTGAAACTTTTATAGTTTTTTCACACTTAGCATTAATTACAGTACCACAAAAAACCTTCTTAGGCATCCTTTTCCTCTCCTCTTCTTTCATTTAATACAGTTAAAATACGAGCTATGCTTTTCCTTATCAAGTTAAAACGCGAAATATTACTACACTGCCCTAATTTCTTTTGAAAAATTAAATTCACAAACTCCTTACGTAAATTTATAAGAGTCTCTTTCAATTCCTGCGAAGGCTTTGATCTAATATCAATTATATCCATTATAACTCCTTTTAATCATGATTAGATATAAATTTACACTTTAAAGGAAGTTTAGCTGTCGCCTTCTTAAGTGCTAATTTTGCTAAATGCATAGGAACATCGCCAATTTCAAATAAAACCCTGCCAGGTTTAGTTTTAAATACCCAAAATTCAACACTACCTTTTCCTTTACCCATACGCACATCTGCTGGTTTTTTAGTTACAGGAGTATCGGGAAAAATCCTTATCCATACCTTACCGGAACGTTTTAAAGTTCTAGATATTACACGCCTTGCAGTTTCAATATGTTTAGACTGCACTTTGCCTTCCCCTATAGCTTTTAAACCATAATCTCCAAAAGCCAATGTACTACCACCTTTTGTGTTACCTTTCATCCTCCCCTTAAATACTTTTTTGTATTTACTCTTCTTTGGAACAAACATTTTAATATACCTAATTAATTACCAATATAAACCCAGACTTTCACTCCTATAATGCCATATATAGTTTTTGCTTCACAAAAAGCATAATCTATATTAGCACGCAAGGTATGTAAAGGCAACCGACCTTCTTTATACCACTCAGTACGAGCTATCTCGGCTCCACCAAGACGTCCAGAACAACTTACTTTAATACCTTTACCACCCATCCTTAAACAACTTTGTATGGATTTTTTCATCGCTCTTCTAAAGGATACTCTCTTCTCCAATTGCTGTGTAATACTATTTGATATTAAAGTTGCATCTATTTCAGATCTCTTAATTTCTATTATATTTAACTCTACATTATTTTTTACTTCTTTAGCAACTTTTTGCTTTAATTTTTCAATATCTGAGCCCTTTTTACCTATTATCACCCCAGGCCTAGAAGCATGTATTGTTACAGATACTAAATCAATTTTTCGCTCTATCACCACCTTAGAAACACCAGCATGCTTAAAAGATTTACTTATATCATTACGAATATATAAATCTTGATGTAACTTCTGTTTATAATCTTTATCAGCATACCAAATAGAATTCCAAGTATTATTATTTATTTTTAATCTAAATCCTACAGGATTAACCTTTTGTCCCATATTTCCTCATTAATCTCTTATTTTTCCGCTAGTTTAATAGTAATATTACTATAACGCTTATTTATTCTATTAGCCCTACCCATAGCTTTTGTACATACTCTACGCAAAGTAAAAGACTTTCCTACTAAAATTTCTTTTATGTATAAATTATCAATATCTAACCCATAATTATACTGAGCATTCGCAACTGCAGAATTTAATACTTTGTTTATAAGATCAGCAGCCTTTTTTTCACAAAATCTCAACTGCACTGTCGCAAAAGCAATCTCTTTGTTGCGTATTAAATCAGCAACTAAGTTTAACTTGCGAGGAGTAGATTTTAAAACTTTAGCAGTAGCTTCAACTATTTTCATATCAATTACCTTCTTGTCGCCTTTTTATCACCACTATGACCAGTAAATTTACGGGTAGGTGAAAACTCACCAAATTTATGACCTATCATATTTTGATTATTAACGTTAACTGGAATATAATCTTTACCATTATAAACAGCAAACTTTAAACCTAAATAATTAGGTAGAATCACAGAGGCTCTAGAGCGAGTTTTTACAACTATATTAACAAGCCCCTTATTTAAAGCACTATTCACCTTCTTGAGTATAGAAGGATGAGAAAAAGGTGGCTTCCATGCAGATCTACTCATAAATTAACCCTTTAATTGTTTTATATACTTATTACTAAATTTATTTTTTTTGCGAGTTTTCTTGCCCTTCGTCGCAACACCCCAAGGAGTAACAGGATGACGGCCTCCTGAAGTTTTTCCTTCACCACCTCCATGAGGATGATCAACTGGATTCATAGCAACCCCACGTACAGTTGGTCTAATTCCAAGCCACCTACTTCTTCCAGCTTTACCCAATTTCCTATTCTTATGATCAGGATTAGATACTATTCCAATAGTAGCCTTACAAGAAGATAAAATTAATCTAACTTGACCAGACCTTAACCGCAATAAAACATAAGCACCGTCACGACCAACAATTTGCGCGTAACAACCAGCAGATCGAGCTATTGTCGCTCCATTTCCAGGTTTTAATTCAACGTTATGCACAAAAGAACCAACAGGTATACACTTTAATGGCAAACAATTCCCTGGTAATATATCAGCATCATTTCCAGACATTACAACATCACCAGGCTTTATACCCTGCGGAGCTAATATATAAGACTTAGTATTATCTTTCTCATAGGATATCAAAGCTAAAAAGCCACTTCTATTTGGATCATATTCTATCTTTTCAACTACACCTCGATCATCTCTATTACGTTTAAAATCTATAATTCTATACGTCTGCTTATGACCACCCCCCTTATGGCGAGTAGTAATCCTACCGTAATTATTCCTACCTCCACTAGCTTTCTTACCACATGTAAGAGACTTCTCCGGCTTATCTTTTGACAAACCAATTTTACTGACTAAAACAGTACCACGAGAAGATGGAGTAACAGGATTAAGAAATTTTATACCCATATTAAACACTCATTATATCTAACTTTTGACCATCTATTAATGAAAAATAAACCTTTTTCTTTTGTTTTTCACAACCAACCACACCTCTAAAACGTCTCATTTTAGGCTTTACCCTTAAAACATTTATAGAGGAAACCTTTACATCAAATAAAGACTCTATTACCGCTTTTATTTGGCGCTTATTTACATTTACAGTAACATATAAAGAATACTTATTAAACTTTTCTTTTACAAAAGAAGCCTTCTCTGTAACTATGGAAGATTTTATTATATTATTATATTCAATCATAATAACCTACCTTCAAGATATTTTAAAGTATCACTCGTCAACATTACACACTCATGATTTAGCACATCAAAGACATTCAACCCCATAGGCTTGATTAAATCCACATAATGCAAATTATTTGTCGCACGCAATAAATTATCCCCATAATCACCAACTATAAGAAAAGAAGAAAATTTAAAATTACTCATATACTTACATACTTCCGATGTCTTCTTAACATCAACATTTAGATTATCAAGAATAACTAATTGATCATTTAAGCACTTTAAAGATAAAGCTATCTTTAATCCAAGCTTACGTACTTTCTTATTAAGAGAATAAGCATGACTCCTGACAACAGGACCAAAGATAATTCCACCACCTCTAAATTGCGGAGATCGCAAACTACCTTGTCTTGCTCTACCAGTACGTTTTTGACCATAAGGCTTAGCTGTAGTACCTGAAACATCACTGATACCTTTTGTTTTATGCGTACCCGCTCTTCTTTTAGCCAGTTGCCACCTTATCACATCATGCAAAATATGTAATTTCTGCTTAACAGAAAATATCAAGGGATTAAGCTGAACAGTACCAACACTACTACTAGATAAATTAACCAAACTACATTCCATACTTAACTCACCAAACTATCATCATTTGCATCCAAAAATAAACCTATTGGAAAAGGAACATCCTTATGCAAAGGCTTCTTAACTGCATCCCTTACAAAAACATAAGAACTTTTAAATCCAGGAATATTATTGCCTTTCACAGCAATAATATTATTCTCACAATCAATAGATAATATTTTTATATTCTGCACAGTCACTCTACTACTACCCAAATGACCAGCCATTTTTTTTCCTTTAAATACTCTACCAGGATCTTGACATTGACCTGTAGAGCCTTGTGACCTATGGGCAATAGAAACACCATGAGAAGCTCTCATACCACTAAAATTATGCCGCTTCATTACACCAGCAAATCCTTTACCTATAGAATAACCTGTAATATCGAGATATTGACCAACCACAAAATGGTTTACTCCCACCTTCTTACCACATTCTATCCCCGATAAATCACTTAATCTACTTTCATATAATTTACATTTATTATTTATACCCCTTTTTCTTAAATACTCTAATTGAGGCTTCGCTATATTCTTAAGATCTCCCGTGCCCAAAACAACTGAACTATAACCACACTTATCTTGCTCCTTGAGATCAACAACATAAGTTTCACTTAAGTGCAATAAAGTAACAGGGATACGACCAGAAGCAGAATATATACCCGTATGACCTACATTCGTCATTAACAAACCAACTCTTCTTAATGTATTCACTCTTTTCATCATCCCTCTCTCTTAACTTTTAAATCAACTTCCACTCCAGCAGAAAAAGAAAAACCTGTGAGCATCTGCATCATAGTAGGAGTAAGATCATGTAAAACAATCAAACGCTTAGATACTCTCATCTCAAATTGCTCACGAGATTTTTTATCCACGTGAGGAGATCTATTAACAGTAAATTTAGAATCCCTTCTCGGTAACGCTATCGGACCAGATAATTTTGCACCAGAACGCTTTAACTCATCAACAAATTTCCGAACACATTTCTCCAACAAAGAACAATCAAATGCTTTAATATTAATATATATATCTTGCTTCATCTTACCTTACTCTAAAATCTCAGAAACGACACCAGAACCCACGGTTCTGCCACCTTCCCTTATTGCAAAACGCAATCCCTTATCCATAGCTATTGGAGACTGCAAATCTACTTCTATACTTACATTATCTCCTGGCATTACCATTTCTTTGCCATCCAACAACTTTATACTACCTGTCACATCCGTTGTTCTTAAATAGAAC
>NZ_JACVWV010000012.1 GCF_014534705.1 Wolbachia endosymbiont of Pentalonia nigronervosa
TCCCGAAGCTGAAGGATTTCAGGTTATTCCAAAACGTTGGATAGTTGAAAGAACCTTTGCTTGGCTCTCCAATTTTAGGCGCATGAGCAAAGATTACGAACATTCTCCTCTTACCTCAAAAACCAATATTTTCTTTAATATGATTACCGTTATGCTTAATAAATTAGCTACTTAAATGATTTCAAGACATCTTCTAAGCTTTCAGAGAAATCAGTATTCGTAAAATCAAAATCAGAAAACATAATAAAACCTCCTATATTTTAATAGAAAAAGAGTACGAAGACTGCAACTGTGCAGTCTTTGTTGGTTTAACTTATATGTCATTAACCTCATCTGTTGGAATAATAACGATAATTATTGTTAGGAGGCATAAAAATCAAAGTGGTATTACCATCGGCTGCAGCTTCATAAGAAGAGAAAGAATCCATTCCTAAGCTTTCAGAGAAATCAGTACTCGTAAAATCAACATTTATAGGATCAATATCAGAAAACATAATAAAACCTCAAATTATTAATAACTATGTAATTTTATACTAAATTCATTAATTTTTTATTAAATTAGTTAATGAATATTAAGTAGTCAAATAATTAAATTAATAGAGTACAATATATCTTACAGTTTTATATTGTTAAGATAATGCAGCTAAATTTTAATATTTCATTCTTAGATCTATATTCTCGTGATGGATTGATTAAATTAGATCAGGTATTTTTACATTACATAAAATCACACAACGAAGATTTATTTTATTCATTAAGTGTGGCGAGAAAAGAAAAAGTTAGCGATAGTCAATTAATAATAGATCTCTCATATTTACTTGATGAATTTGTTGCCAAGCTTTTCAGCGTTGCAAGAGAAGTAGAGCAGTTACAGAAAAAACATGGTGATTTTGCCATCATATATAAGTGTAAAAGGCTATTTGTACAACGCTATGCATTGAAGAAATACACAGATGTAGTAATAGATATTGACTATGTTACAGATAAACTAGGTCGTTTTTTTGCTTCAGACAAGAAATTTGCTGAGCAGGTTATGTATTGGTTTGAAAATAAGGAAAAATATGAGGATGAAGTGGAACTTGCAGCACAATATGCGGCATGGAGGGTAAAAAATAAAGGAAGCATATTGTTTAGTGTGCATAAGAAAATTGACCATGAAAATCTTGTATCATTTTCTAAAAAAGAGATTGATGAAGTTGAAGTATTGTATTCAGAGGAGATAAAAGGACGCTATGGTTTTGATCTCACAAGTGAGAAGACTAGTTTAGATAAAGCATTAGATAATGTTAACTACTGCATATTTTGTCACAAGCAAAATAAAGATAGTTGTGCAAAAGGACTTAGTAATAATAATACTTTTAAAAAATCTCCACTTGCAGTGGAATTACATGGCTGCCCTCTGGAACAAAAAATATCAGAGATGAATATGGTAAAAAGTGAAGGGTATAGTATTGCAGGTCTTGCAATTGTGATGATAGATAATCCTCTATGTGCTGCAACAGGCAACAGAATATGCAATGACTGCATGAACTCGTGCATATATCAAAGACAAGAACCTGTAAACGTGCCAATGATTGAAACTAAAATCTTGGATGACGTGCTTGGGTTACCATATGGGTTTGAAATATATTCCCTGTTTAGTCGTTGGAATCCTTTGAATTTTCAACGTCCATTGCCAAAAGAAAACACAGGCAAAAGTGTTTTAGTGGTTGGTCTTGGGCCTGCAGGTTTTAATTTAGCATATCACTTACTGAACGATGGGCATAATGTTGTTGCTATTGATGGATTGAAAATTGAGCCGTTGATTGATGATTGTCAACCTATTAAAGAGTTTAAGTATGAAAAATTGAGTGAACGCATAGCTGATGGATTTGGTGGAGTTGCGGAATATGGCATTACTTCTAGATGGGACAAAAATTACTTGAAAATAATTAGATTATTACTGCAAAGATGTAAAAATTTTGCCCTTTATGGAGGCATTCGTTTTGGTGGTACAATCACTGTCAATGATGCATTTGATCTAGGATTTGATCATGTTGCTTTAGCACTTGGTTCAGGTAAGCCGCGAATGATAAAAATAAAGAACATGCTGGCTAATATGGCATCAGACTTCTTGATGTCATTGCAACTAACTGGTGCCTTAAGATCCGATTCTATAGCAAACCTGCAAGTCCGCATGCCTGTGGTGGTTATAGGTGCAGGGCTCACTGCAATTGATACGGCAACAGAGGCACTAGCGTATTATCCAGTGCAGGTAGAAAAATTTTTGTTGCGGTATGAAATATTGATTGATAAATATGGCAAAGATTACATTGAAAAAAATTGGACAGATGAGGAACGTGAAATTGCAGGTGAGTTCATATCACATGCAAAGTTAATTAGGGAAATAGCAAAAGAAGAGGGAAGGGAGCGGAAAACAGTGAAGTTAATGCAAAACTTGGGAGGAGTTAAGGTTGTATATAGGAAAGAGTTAAGGGATTCGCCAGGCTATCGACTAAATAGTGAAGAGGTACAAAATGCGTTGTCAGAAGGAGTGTATTTTATTGAAAATCTAGAACCAATTGAAATTGTTGCAGATAAATATAATAATGCTGAGTACTTAAAGCTGGTAAACAAAAAATCTGGTGAAATAAAACATATCAAAGCGCGTTCCATTTTTATAGCAGCAGGTACTGAACCAAATACAGTCATTGCAACTGAAGATAGGGAACACTTTAAATTAAAGGATGGGTACTTTACGCATCTAGATTCATCAGGAAAAGAAGTGGAGCAAATATTCTCTCCTAAAATGCAGAATAAAGATAGGATATTAGCTTACAAGCAGGGCCATAAGGCAATCAGTTTTTTCGGTGACATGCATCCATCGTATAGCGGTAGTGTTGTCAAAGCCATGGCAAGCGCTAAGAATGGATACCCTATTATTTCTCAGCTTTTGAGTGACATAAGTGATAAAAAGACAAAAAGTAGTGAGGAATTTTTTGCTGAAATTAAAGAGCAACTCACTGCAAAAGTTATACAAGTGCAATATTTAACTGACACAGTGGTGGAAATAGTGATTAAAGCACCACTTGCTGCCAAAAATTTTCAACCTGGACAATTTTTCAGACTGCAGAATTTTGAAGTTAACAGTGAAAGAAATAATAATACACAACTTGCTATGGAGGGCATAGCTGTTACTGGTACTGAAGTAGATAAAGAAAAAGGCATAATCTCTACTATTGTCCTTGAAACTGGAGGTTCTACTAATTTGTGCAAATTCTTAAAAGAAGGTGAGTTAATAATTCTTATGGGTCCGACGGGCAGTCCAACTGAGATTTAACTTCAGTCAACATGTTTGCATACTGTTCAGCTTCTGAGTTAAGACCAAGGGCTGAATGAGCTGTTACTAAATAGTTAAGAGATTGAGATAAATAACTAGAATTTTTATCATTTATTACATTTTGAAAACGCTTTATTGCTGCCAGATATTCGCCACGTCTAAAATAGAATTTTCCTATGGCATACTCTTTTTCTGTTATATGTTTTGTAACTAGTTTTATTTTTTCTTTTACATCACCTACATATTCACTTTGTGGAAAGAGATTAGTATATTCTACAGCCAGTTCTAGAGTTTTGTGAGCAGTTTGCTGGCCAAGCTGTACCTTACCTATTTGCATATAGTAGGATAATATTCTCAAGTAATATGTATACGATAGGTCAGCACTGTTGGGATAAATATATATATATTCATCCATGCTGTTTGCAGCACTACTATAATCACCCATGTTATAGCTAGATATGCCAGATAGCAATTTTGCTTGCATTGCCCAATAGGAAAGGGGATATAAGTCTTCAATCTTGTGTAGAACTCTAATAGCTTGCTTATATTTTTCTTTGTTAAAAAGCTCAACTGCTTCTTCGTACAGTTCAGTCTCGCTTTTTTGAGTGGAATTTGCGTGTAATTGTACAGATAGACAAATCAATAAGATAAAACATATAATTCTATGCATAGACTGTGTAAGACAAAATAAAGTATAGACTTAAATGTTATCTAAATAAATAAATTTTTACTACCACACACTTTACTGCAGTCAGTATCATACATTTTACTCATAGGGTTAAGTGTAGCAATACTGCCAAATACCAGCGCAGATGCAAAAGCTATGCTAATTATAGCTAGTGTAGGCAGTGTAGTAAAATATGTAAGCATTGATGTGGTAATAATGGCAGCAGCAGAAGCTACAAGTATTACTGTTTTATATGTTCTTTTAGTGTTTTTTGTTTTATCATGAAAAGGTTGTATCTGTGCTTCTCCTTTTTCTTTATTAGGCTTTGGTGGAAATTCTGTTTTCGTCACTCTTCTTAAAGGGTGCTGATCTGTGTTTATTGCTTCATTATGAGTAGATTGTGTCTGTACTTCTTTAACTTCATGAGAAATTAATGGAAATTCTGTTCTCGTCACTTTTCTTAACTGTATCAAAGGAGGCTTTTTCGTTTCATCATGAAAAGGTTGTGTCTGTGCTTCTCCTTTATCTTCATGAGAAATTAATGGAAATTTTATTATTATCACTTTTCTCGAGGGTGGCTTTTTTGTTTCATCATGAATAGTAGGGTTTTTCTCTTCAGTTGAGGTGCTTTCATTATTTTCATTTGCTGGTAGTGAATCATCATAATGTCTATTACTATTAACTGTAGGTTGCTCATCAAAAGGGTCTTTATCCTCACTTGCAGTAGTAGCTTCTTTAGTACTTATACCTTCTAACGAGTTATCTGCTGATAATGCATACTCATCCGTAATAGTTTCTTCATTTGTATCTTTTTTGTCTGTGATCTCAGGCAATGCTTTTTCTTGCATCATGAAGTGCGCTAGCGTTTGGTCCTTATGTATTAAAGCATAGGACAAAGGAGTACATTCTTTTTTATCCAATGCATTAATATCTATCCCATGTTGTAAAAGCGCTTTTACTATTAACGTGTTATCATTTTTTAATGTGTTATGATTTTTAGCAGCATAATGCAGAGCATTCATACCTTTTTTGTCTTGTATATGAAGGTTGTTGTCTGTCAGGCTTAAAATTGTTTTTGCTACTTCAGTAAGGTTTGATTGTACAGCTAAAAGCAATGGTGTAATGTTATAGTTATACTCCTTATTATTATGTATTACTTCCAATAAAGTATTGTCTTCAAAACTAATATTATATTCTTTTTTTAACTTTTCTTTGCTTTCTTTATCTATTTTATAATTTCCATTTTTTAATTGACCATTTATTTCTTTTAACTTTTTTCTCAAATTAGAAATATATTCTGTATTACCACCCTTGTTTGCATCCTTATCTTGACCCATTTCCACAGGTTTTTCTATTACTTGATTTGTTTGTACTGTCCCATGATTCTCCTTATCCATTTCAACTGAATTCACGGGTTCTTTTTTTGTTTTCTTTGAACCATTAGTAAAACCTTGTAATATGTTTGGAAATTTCCACTTTTTTTTTATTTTCCTATTCTCTTTACCTGTAACATTTTGGTTTGTTGGAGTCATAGATTCTTTTGTTATTTGATTTATTTGTTTTGAATCAATTTCTATAGTCATTGCAATAAAATCCTCCATATCTAACTTAGATGTAATTATGCATGCTTTAGTAAAGAAATAGTAAAGAGTAACTAACTTTATTAATTATTTAGATATTATATCCAATTATTTCTTTCTTGATCTAGCCTGCCTTCTAATATAGCTTGCCTTATCGCTTCCATTAACTTATTCATAAAAAAGACATTGTGAATAGTAACCAATGTATAAGCTAATAGTTCTCTTGCTTTTAATAAGTGATGTATATAAGCTCTTGAGTATCTTTGGCAAGTAAAACATGAACAATCGCTTTCAATTGGATTTTCATCTAGCTCAAATTGTTGATTTCGTAAGTTAATATGCTCTTTGCATTGTGAAGAGAGAGAATTTCTATTCTTTATCTTGACTAACGCTCCGCCATGCCTTGCTAAACGAGTTGGATGAACGCAATCAAACGTATCAATTCCTAAGTTTACGCCATGAAAGATGTCCACAATTCCACCAATTCCCAGCAGATGAGTAGGTCTATCTTTTTTCAAGTGTTCTATGGTAAAAGAAACTACGTCATACATCTGCTGTTTACTCTGACCGAGTGATCCACCTATCGCTTGACCGAAAAATGGTAGGCTATTGATGAAGTCACAACTTTCTCTACGCAGATCCTGATATATTCCTCCCTGACTAATGCCATATAGAGCTTGTTTGCTACAGTTACTTTTTTCAAGTTCAGTTAAACAGCGTTCAGCCCATTTGTGGCTCATGAGCATTGACTTTTCAGTATATTCTTTACTGACATGAAAAGGAGTGCATTCATCTAGCACTACAATTAAATCTGCTCCCAATTTTTGCTGAATTTGTATAGATTTTTCAGGTGTTAAGCAGTAAATTTTGCCATTAATATATGAACGGAAAATTGCCCCATCTTCATTAATTTTTATCAATGTTTTTTGCTTGCTTCTTATTCCTTTTATTTCATCTGAAACTGATCCATGGCCTAGACTAAATATCTGATATCCACCTGAATCAGTTAACATTGGTTTATTCCAGCCCATCATTTTATGCAGGCCACCGAGTTTGGCAACAGTATCCTCACCCGGTTGAAGCATTAAGTGATAAGTATTAGAAAGTATTATTTGAGTGCCCGCTTCGTTGATTCTTTCTATATCTGCAGCTTTAATGGCAGCTTTTGTTGCACAAAATATAAAAGCTGGTGTTTCTATATCACCATGTGGAGTTTTAATTGTTCCTACTCTTGCGGAACCAGATTGCTTATGTACTGAAAATGCAAAACATTTCTCATCATAAATCGGTTGCGAAAGAGATCCATTAGCTATCTTATGGGTACTACTCATTGGAAAGCTTTGTTATGATCTCTTCCACTTTTTCAGGAGTAAGATTTTCATAGAAATCGTTATTGATTTGCACTACAGGAGCATTGACACATGTACCAAGGCATTCAACTTCTGTGAGAGTAAATAGATTATCCTTAGTTGTTCCACCAATATCAATTCCTAGCTTGTTTTTAAAGGCATTTAGAATTTCTTCACTATTACACAGCCAACAAGGTGTAGTTCTGCAGACTTGTATTAAATACTTACCCACTGGATTCATGTTATACATAGTATAAAAATTTGCTACTTCATATACACGCATGTGTGGAACGTTCAGTAAATCAGCAACGTAACGCATGGCAAGTTCCGGTATCCACCCGACCTGCTCTTGGACCAGGTATAGTAATTGCATAACGGCACCGCCCTCTTTACCTTTTGGGTACATTTTCATAAATCCTTTTGCTTTTTTTAGGTTTATTGATGTAAAACTAAATTGATCTTCTTTTTCTGCCATCTAAATATATTCTTATAAACTTCAGCAATTATACTAATAAAACAAGTAACTGCAACCTTTACTTGATCCAAATATATCATTGCCGCGAACCACATTTAGTAATATAATTACGAATTAGGTAAGTACTATTCAGTCATGCTAAATCTTACTATTGTTTTAATAGCTATCGTTATATCTTCTATTTTTACATTATCATTTTTTGTTATAAAAAGAATATCTGGATCAACGAGAGTAATGAAGTCCTTCAGAAAAATCGTTAAGCAAATCAATGCATTAGAGCCAGAGATTCAAAATTTATCAGATCAAGATTTGTTGAATAAAACTCAAGAATTTAAGCAAAGGCTGCAAGACGGAGAAACATTAAACGACATTCTTGTGCCGGCGTTTGCTGTTGTGCGTGAGGCATCTAGAAGATTTCTTAATATGAGACATTTTGATGTTCAACTTATTGGCGGCATGGTACTTCATAATGGTATGATAGCAGAAATGAAAACAGGGGAGGGGAAAACACTCGTTGCAACCTTAGCTGCATACCTTAACTCTTTGGATGGCAAAGGAGTGCACGTAGTTACTGTCAACGATTACCTTGCAAAGCGAGATACAGAATGGATGAGCAAACTATATAATTCTTTGGGTGTGTCGGTTGCGTTTATTACCAACAATTTAACAGATGAAGAAAGAAAGGAAGCTTATAGTGCTGATATCGTATATTCAACAAACAACGAACTAGCTTTTGACTACCTGCGAGATAATATGAAATTTTCTCAAAGTGATATGGTGCAAAGAAACTTTAATTATGCAATAGTAGATGAAGTGGACTCCATTTTAATTGATGAAGCCCGTACTCCGCTGATTATTTCTGGTCAAATTGAGGAAGATAATCAGATATATAAATATATTGATAAAATAGTCACTAAGTTAGGGGCTGATGACTATGAACTAGATGAAAAGAATAGAACAGTGTTTTTAACTGAAGATGGCATTTCGCGTGTGGAAGAATTGTTAAAGTCATATAACCTCGTTGCCGGAAATTCTTCACTTTACGACACTAATAACATGATAATGACTCACTATATAGATCAGGCATTACGTGCGCACAAACTGTTTACAATTGATAAAGATTATATTGTAAAAGAAGGTAAAGTAATAATTATCGATGAATTCACTGGACGGATGATGGAGGGTAGAAGATATTCTGACGGTCTTCATCAGGCACTTGAAGCGAAGGAAAATCTTGAAATTCAGTATGAAAATCAAACTTTAGCTTCAGTAACGTTTCAAAATTACTTTCGTATGTATAACAAACTTTCCGGTATGACTGGAACAGCTGCAACAGAAGCAGAAGAGTTTCGTGATATATATAGATTAAATGTAGTGAAAATCCCAACCAATGTACTTGTACAGCGATTGGATATGAATGATGAAATTTATGGTACAGAAAAAGAAAAATATAATTCTGTATTGAAATTTATAAAAGAGTGTCACGAACGCCTGCAGCCGGTACTTGTTGGCACAGTAAGCATTGAAAAGTCAGAAGAACTTTCTGAACTTTTACACCGTCATTCCCTAAGACATTCGGTTTTAAATGCTCGTTATCATGAACAAGAAGCTTACATAATTGCACAAGCGGGAATGCCGGGTAATATTACTATTGCAACCAATATGGCAGGGCGAGGCACTGATATACAGCTTGGTGGCAATGCTGAAATGATTGCAAAAATAGAACTTGGTAAAATAAAAGATGAAGACAAAAAAAAGAAGAAACATCAAGAAATAGTTGAGAGAGTGCAAAATGATAAAGAAATAGCAATAAAAGCTGGTGGTTTGTGTGTTATTGGCACCGAAAGACATGAGAGTAGAAGGATAGATGATCAATTGCGTGGACGTTCTGGTAGACAAGGTGACCCTGGACTTTCTAAGTTTTTCTTATCACTTGAGGATGATTTACTAAGAATATTCGGTTCAGACAGAATGAGAAGCTTTTTACAGAGGGTAGGGTTGAAAGATGATGAAGCTATTCATCATCCGTGGATTAATAAAGCTCTAGAAAAAGCACAGAAAAAAGTTGAGGCTAGGAATTATGATGTGCGCAAATCTTTACTTAAGTTTGATGATGTAATTAATAATCAACGTAAAGTTATTTTCGAACAGAGAAATCATATCTTAGGTAATGAAGTTAATGATTTACTTGAAGTATATAGTGAAGTGAATGAAGGTATAATAGAAAATGTGGTGCAGGATAGCTATTATGAGGATCATGTTGAAAGTATAATAAGTGAGTTTCATAAGAGGTATGGCATTACGTTTGATCAAGAATCTCTCACAAAACTTTTGAATAAACAAGATGCTTTAAGCTATATAAATGATAAGGTACAAGAGTTTTTTGCCGAAAAGAAGAAGTATTTTAATAGTCAAAACATTACTGATCTGTGGAATACAATAGTAAAACAAGTGATGATAATGACCCTTGATTATTTGTGGCGAGAGCACCTTTCAACCTTAGAGAGTTTAAGGCAGAGCATAGGTTTACGTGCCATGGGACAGAAGGATCCACTAAATGAATTTAAACGCGAAGCTTTTTTAATGTTTGAGTCAATGCTTGAAAAGTGGAAGGAACTTACTACCCATCGTCTAGCACACTTTAAACTAGCAGATAATTATGAGATGAATAACAGGTTACGCTCTACACAGAGTGATAACTTTCCTAAGGTGTCAAGAAACGACAAATGCCCCTGTAACTCAGGGAAAAAATATAAGCATTGTCATGGTGCAGTTGTTACAACAAATTAATAACTGAGTTTACAAAGGGGTAATATAAGCTGAGAAACAAGCTTTAATGTTATTCTTTTAATATGGATGATACTTCCTTTGAGCAAGAAATCACTTTGTTGAGCATATAATTTTCGTGATTTTTATCTATTTTAGATAATTCATATAAGTAATTTACCATTATTCCAGCGGATTGCTTAATGCCTTTTTCGGAAGTATCTGCCATCCAATTTAGTTGCTTTATCGATGCACCATTACTCAAATGAAAGTGTGCTACTGGATCACCATTAGCCTTTAGTAAATAGTATGTGCATAGCTTAAGTAAGCATTGCTTGATCTCATTTGTATTAATTTGCAATTGTTCTATGCTTTGTAAAATTTCTACACTAGTTTGTTCTATATGTAATTTATTCAATAACGTAGCATCTTGATTTAAATTTTCTTTTAGCCATTTTGTAAATCCTGGTATTGGCGAGAGAGTTGCATATTTCTTTATGCTTTTAAACTCTTTTGATAGTTTTTCTACGACCCTTTTTATTAAAAAATTACCAAGACTAATGCCAGATAATCCCTTTTGAGTGTTCGATATTGAATAAAATATGGCTATACTTGCATCATTGGGATTATTTGAAGGTACTGACTCATCTAAAAGATGTTGAATACTGTTGGCAATTTCATTAACTAATGCAACTTCTACAAAAATTAAGGGTTCGGTTGGTATTTTGTAATGAAAAAAAGCAAAACAAAGACGATCATGATCCAATCTATTTTTCAAGTCGGTCCAAGAAGAAATTTTATGTACCGCCTCATACTTTATTAACCTTTCTAATAATGATGCAGGTGAATCCCAGGTTATTTGATGCAGATCTAATAAATCGACATCAAACCAAGTGCATAATATATTTTTTAGTTCCTTTTCCAACGGATTTAAAGTTTTATATTGATTTTTTAGCCTCAGCACATCAGAACGCATATCAACAATGAACTTCAGGCCATTTGGTAAAGAGATAAATTGCTTTAATATTTTGGAACGCGGTGATTCAAGAGTTTTAATCAGATCTTGTTCAAATTTGTAAGTTAATTCAGGATCTTGATTTTTCTTATACTCTTCAATTTTGTCATCTATTTCTTCTTTATTTGAGTTAAATTCTTCTGCTAAAGTTTGGAGAAATTTAATTTTACCATTTTCTGATAAACTTAAATATAAGTTACCGAGAGACACAGTATTTTTTCGTGCTGAAACTTCACCACCTGTAGGATTTAAACACTCAGTCATCTTTGCAATGAGAGTGTTGATATCTTGGCTATTGCTTAAATCTGGACTAATGCTACCAGTCCACGACCTCACAGCATCTGCTACCCCAGAAAATATCTTAAAAAAGCTTTTTACCACTTTTTTATCTTCAACTTTTACTATATCAGTGCCCATAGATACCTTCTATTATAAACCTATTTTGCACCAAAGGAAGGAAATTTTCAACCTAGATTAATTATCTAAACTAAGTGTTGGCTGTGCATCTTGTTCAGAGATTAAAGCAATCAATAAGTTATTTATTAATTGAACTTTTTGATTTTCATCAAATTTCACCCCTTTACTTTTGCTAAAATGAGCTATTACTTCTTCAATAATCCCTATTGCATTTTGTACTATGAGCCTTCTTGCGGAAGTGATGGCATGTGCTTGTTGGCGTCTCAACATTGCTTGTGCAATTTCTGACGAATATGCTAAGTGTGATATTCTTGCTTCTATAATATTAATACCAGCCATTTCTAGTCTATTCTGCAGCAGTGACTGTAATTCGCTTGCAATTTGGTCTGAATTCTTGCGTAAAGACTCTCCATCATCTTCACTGTCGTATGGATAATTGCTTGCCAATTCCCTGATTACAGATTCGCTTTGTACAGCAACGAATTCTTCGTAATTATTAACATTATAATATGCCTTTGCTGGACTATCAACTCTCCAGACAATTACCACTGAAATTTCAATGGGGCTACCATTTGCATCATTAACTTTGATTTTTTCTGTATTAATATTTTGAAACTTCAAAGAAACAATATGTTTATTTGCAAACGGAATTGTAATCAATACTCCTGATTTAAAATAAGTACCGATATAGTAGCCTAAAAATTCTATAACTCTTGCTTCATTAGGGTTATTAATGAAAAATCCTGTAATAACAAAAGATGCTGCAAAACCAAAAATGATAACCACCATTATGAATAACGGGTACTCGATAATGTTTTGGTATGTCACGCAGGAGATGAATAACAATATAGTTATTCCTAATATTATTAGAGAAAACAAACTTGAGTGATTTAGCTTCTTGTCATTTATTATACCATTTTCCATACTGTGTTTAAGTTTTTGCATCAACTCTATTATTGATTACTTTATCCATTTTATCAATAAATAATTTAAATTTTGTTAACTCATGATCGGACAATTTTATCTCTATTTTACGCTCTAGTACGAGTGGATCAATGTGTTTACTACGATGTATGACTTCATAGTGCAAATGAGGTCCGGTTGCATTACCTGTGCTACCAACATAAGCAACAACTTGCCCTTGTTTGACTTTAGAACCTAATTTTAGATTGTTGTTAAATTTGCTGATGTGTGCATAACAAGTTGCATAGTCATCTTTGTGTTTTATTCTTATATACTTACCATAACCACCATTATTCCCTATATAATCTATAGTGCCATCTGCAGTAGCGTATATAGGAGTGCCAAATTTGGTTGCATAGTCTACTCCTTTATGAAAAGCAGTATGACCGCGAATGGGGTGTTTTCTATTACCAAACTTTGAAGATATACGATAATCTCCATTTAAAGGTTTGATGAAAAAAGTATTATTTTTTAGACTGAGTCCTTCTTTATCAAAATATCCTTCCTTGCCATCCTGTGACTTATAGCAGTATAAATTAATAATTTTGTTATGAATTGTTAATGAAGTATATAAAATCTTTTCTTTACTATTTTTATGCTCAGAAGATCTTTCAAGTAAAACCTCTAACTTGCTTTCAGGTGTGATGTCTTTTTTAAAATTTACATCTAGATTTTTATATATATCAATTAATTTCATAACTGTATTTGGTTTCAATCCTTGTTCAACCCCAGTTGCAAAAAAGGAAGATTTTATATTACTTGATATCAGCAAGATTTTTGCTGATGTTAAGTAGGTCTCTACCGACTCATGAGATTTCTTGCGAATTCTGATTTCTGATGTTGTCGATACATTCTGTAAATGTGCTTTCTCCCCCAAAAGCTTCTCACTATAAACTTTTTCACTATAAGTGAAGTTCAGAGGAGCGTGGCCTGCTGTTTCTATAATTGGTAAAATACAAAATAGTACGGATAGAATCAATCTCATACTAATGAATAAGAAGGCGTAATAGAAAAAGCGTTAAACGCTTTACCTTTCTTCTTTTTAGAAAGACCGCCTCTTTTTTTGCTATTTTTAATCTTTTTTAGCATGCTTAGTGTTTTGTAGACTTTTCTACCCTCAGGTTTTTTAAACGGTACTTTAGAATCAAAATTTAGCTCTCCTTCTTTGCTTGTAAGTGCAGGTAGCTTTCTCTTATCTTGAGGCGTAATGAAAGATAACGCGAATCCTTCAGCTCCAGCGCGGGCGGTTCTGCCAATACGATGGATATAATCAGCTTGTGACTGTGGTGCATCATAGTTAATGACGTGTTGAATGTGCGGAATATCAAGACCGCGAGAGGCTACATCAGTTGCAACCATAATTTGATTGTTACCACGACGAAAAGAATTAATCACTCTGTCGCGTTTATGTTGCCTTAAATCCCCATGAATTGCTAAAGCACTATAATCATCTTTATGTAACTCACTAGCCAACTGATCTGCACCTCGCTTTGTTTTTACAAAAATAATGATAGACCCTTCGCGCTGACACAATTGCTCCACAAGCTTGCTATATTTTTCTGGCTCTGATGCATAGATGATTTCTTGCTTTATTTTTGCAGAAGTCACAGTTTTACTCTCAACAGAAACACGCTCCGGATTATTGAGATATCTTCCGGCAAGCTTGACTATATTACTAGGAAGAGTCGCAGAAAACATGAGAGTCTGCCTTGTTTTTGGCAGATGCTTAACAATTTCTTCAATTTGAATACCAAAGCCCATATCAAGCATGAGGTCTGTTTCATCCAACACAAGAGTATTAATATTTTGAGTGATCAAGGCCTTACGCTTAATATGATCTGTAATACGGCCAGGAGTACCTATTATGATTTGTGGTCTTTTACTAAGCTGAGTTAGTTGTTTAGAAATGGACTCGCCACCAATTAGCAATGCAACTTTCAGAGAAGAATTTCTGCACAAAAGCTTTTTTATTTCATTTATTACTTGTTGTGCAAGCTCTCTAGTAGGTACAATAACTAAAGCTAATTCAGTTTTAGATTTTTCTAATAACTTTGCAACCAGCGGAATAGCAAACGCTAGAGTTTTCCCCGTTCCTGTTTGAGCAGATCCAAGAATATCCTTGCCTTGTAAAGCTAAAGGAATTGCTTGTGCTTGAATAGGAGTAGGGACAGAAAGATTATTTTTGTCTAACGCTTGCCTAAGCGGCAACGGAAGACCAACATTATGAAAATTGTCCACGATCACTATATTAAAACTTACTAAGCGCCATCTGCTATCAACTTTAAGTTTATTGCAGATACTTTACCTTGTTTATTGGTTGTTAAATCAAAACTTACTCTTTGTCCTTCTTTAAAAGTACTTGGATCTATTTTTGCATCATTCAAAGTACTAATATGAACAAAAACGTCATCACCACTTCCGTTGCTTGGACTGATAAAACCATAACCTTTTTCAACATTAAACCACTTTAACTTACCTAATTCCATGTGAACAACTCCTAAATTACTAATTACTATTATTAATGCTATGAAAAACTTTGAAAGTAAGACTGAGAACGTTTAACCGTAATTCCTCTTCCATAGCCTCTTCTTAACATTATTCTATACAATACATGGCAATTGTATTAAATGCAACTAAATTTTAACTACTAAGTGAACCTGCAACTGTCATTTTTTTAATTTTTATTGTAGGTGAGTTAAATTGTCCGCAAAAACTTAAGTCATTTGCAGCTATTAAATTACTTAACATGTCACTTAAGTTGCTAGCGATGGTGATTTCATGCACTGGATATGTTATCTTTCCGTTTTCTATGAAAAAACCAGATGCACCTTGACTATAATCACCATTTATTAAATTAACACCAAAGCCAAATAAATCTGTTATATATATTCCTTCTTTTATTTCCTGCACTAACTCTTCGTGTGAAATATTGCCATTTTTAATGTAAAAATTACTAGCTGCAGGCATTATTGAAGCATTGCTTGATCTGCCTGCATTTTTAGTGGTTTTTAAATTTAATTGTTTAGCTGAATATAAATCTAAGATCCAATTCTGTAATATTCCATTTTTTACAAATATATTTTTTTCACTCGCCATTCCTTCTCCATCAAATGGTCTTGATGCTATACCTTTTGGTAACAACGGATCATCAATAATTTCAATTTCATCACTAAAAACTTTAGTATTTAGACTGTTTCTTAAAAAGGAACTATTGCTTGCTATGCTATTACCATTTATTGCCGAAGCGAAACTTTTTACTAGTGCTTTTGCTGCTCTTTTTTCAAAGATTACAGGGAATTTGCCAGTTTTTATTGTGCGTGCATTTAATTGTGCAACAGCCCTATTAGCCGCTTCTTTTCCTATTAGCTCCGGTGATTTTAAATCGCTGAAATTGCATGCTACATCATAATCATAACCAACTTTCATCTCATCCTTTTCTCCGGCAACAATAGAGACCTGATTAGAAAAGGTTGATTTACTGAATGAATTAGCAAAATTGCTAGCAGTGGCTAATGCCATATTAACTGAAGTATACGAGGAAGACGCGCCTTCAGAGTTGACTATATTTTTATGTGCAAGAGCTGAATTTTCTGCAATTTCAGCAATTTTTTTTAAATCATCAACAGTGATGTCATTACTATCTAAAATGCCTAAATCTGTAGAAGAAGCATAATTGCTGTCCTCTGTAGCAAAATTGATATAAGGGTCTTCAGGTGCATTTTTTGCCATTTCGATTGCTAAAGCTACCGTGTCATTCAGGTTATTTAAATCATTTGTAGAAACATAGGCGGCTTTGTTTTTATTTGCTATAACCCTAATTCCCACGGTGCAATTTTTAGACTGAGATATTTGCTCAATTTTTGCCATACGCTGAGAAACTGAGATTTGCTTAGTTTCATGAACAACCACTTCTGCATCTAAGTTTTGTTTTTTTACTAATTTAGTGATATCCGTTGCAATATTTAATATGTTCATCTCTTATCCTTTAGATTTTTACAAAGATTCTGCACCACCTATAACTTCAATCAAATCAGTTGTAATTGCTGCTTGACGAGAACGATTATAAAGTAGTGCTAGTTTATTTAGCATTTCTTTAGTATTTCTATTTGCCGACTCCATGGCAACCATTCTAGCACTATTTTCACTTGCTGCACTTTCTAGTAAAGCAGAATAAAGCGCAGCTATAGTGTAGTCTTTCATTAGCGTTTTCAAGAGAAATTCAATGTCTTGAGGTTCGTATTCATAAACATGGTTTGTGGTATCGATCAAAGCACTATCAATCAGTGATGAATTGCTATCCCATGGTTTTATTGTTTCTAGCATTGGCTTTTGTAAGAAAGTATTATAAAACTTACTATAAAAAACTTTCACCTGATGATATTTATTGAAGTCTATATCATCAGCAAGGCTGCTGACACGTTTTAGTGTGATATCCTTACTATTTTCAACTTTTAGAATATTTTCAGGGCTAAATTTGTTCTTACCGATATCAAAAGCTTTTTTACCAAAGAATACAATGTCTACTTTTTTACCATCTGAGATTAAGTTTGTTATGCGTTCTAGACTGAACTTGATAATAGAAGAGTTAAAATTACCACACAAGCCGCGATCAGAGGATATGATAAATACTAAGTAGGAACTGTCATCTTTAAAATTGAAAATTTTTTCTAATAACTCTTGATCACACAATGGTAAGATCATACTGTACAGCCGAGATATGTATAGTTTTGAATTGAGCAATTTCTTTTGGCTTTGTAGTAATTTTGCTGCAGAAACCATCTGCATTATCTTGGTGGTCTTTTGTACAGACTTGATATTCTTGATCCTTAAGGATAACTCCTTTAAGCTTTTCATTTTATACGAGATTAAATTTGTTAAAAATATATAACTGTTTATGTCTAAAAGTCAAGTTTTTTTGCCACGTATTTGACTTTATCTACCTTATTATATAGAAATGGGTTTTATTATAGAGTTGCTTATGAGCGCATTAAATTTGAATGAACTACAAGTTTTAGTAAATAATTTCAAGCAAGAAAAGGCAAAGGATAATGCAGAAGATTATACTGTTAAGGTTGGTCAGCAAGATGGAAATATAACTTTGATAGTTTATGCTGGAGACAAGCAGATATATCAACTGCCAGAGCATCATAAACTGGATCAAGGTAAAATTAAAGCTGAACTATGGTGTGAAGATGGTCACTGCAAAGAAACTTCGGAATATAACATAATTACAGATTCATCACCTAACAACAAGATAGGAATTTTTGAAGAACACGACAACCAATCTGATCATTTTTACGTTAGTGCAACATTTTACGATGGTGACAACAATGTTATAAGTGATGGATATAAAGCTGAGTTAAGTGTTCAATACAACCAAGCAGAGCCAGAATTTATAATGCATGACATACATAATTTATTTGTCGTTTAATACATACATAACTTAATTTGCCGTTGAATGAAAAAATAAAGAGCTTCTTATTAGAAGCTCTTTATAAAGCTGGATTTTATACTCTTGGTGAACGGTCTTGAGGGTCTTGTGTTTTCTTATGTGGATTGAGAAATAAGTCAGTGAATGCTTTCGTATTAGGTGCACGTGTTGTAACGTCTTCTCTACTCATTATTATTTCTTTATGTTCTTTTTGAAAAAAATCTTGATGGAAATTTTCTAATGGTGTTTCCTCGCCTGCAATGTAGCATTTAGTAACTAGATACGTATATTGATCGTTAGTATTTTCTATAAGGGAAAGCCCAGCTTTTCTCAGTCCAGATTTACTTACCATTACACAATTAGCAATATCTTCATTTTTATCTAAAATATGATTTCTATTTAATATGATATAATGTACTACAGTCTCTTTACCTTCGGCATCACGTTCCGTTTTACTGTTGTACTGGACTGTTTGATTGTCTCTTATAATAGAACATTCTTCCTGCAATTCATATCTCCCAATGTCTGTGGAGTTTGCATGCATTTTATAAATCGTATAAATGGCAGCGGCAGTTACTAATGTTGCAAAAATTAACCCCATATAAATCCAAGCATTAAGTTGAGGTTTCATGTACTCCAAACCACGAACATTAAAAAATTGCATGCTCTTTGGTATTAAATTGTTTAATTTTGCCGGGTCTGTAAACCGTGCAGCAAGCAAAATGCCGGCTGGTAGAGAGAGCATAAAGAATGCAGTAGATAGTCCGGCTGCCCTTAAAGAATAAGGTCCATATAGTAAGAATTTTTCTTTTGTTTTATAACTTATTAATTGCATATTTATATTACTTCAATAATTAACTATCATAAATATATCATGCAAAATTGGCATGTCAAAGACTTTAATAAAAAATTAACTAAAATTATTTATAATTTAGACTTTTAGCGCTTTTTAGTATAGTTCTTTATTATTAAGACTCTTTACACTATAATCTTGCTAACTTTATCATTTATATTTACTTCATCTACTGCAGTACTAGGTTCAAATACTTTGTATACAAAGGTACCAAGTACCATAAAAACAGCAAGTGAGACAATTATAATAACTGTTAACGTTATAGGCATTGCCCAAGCAGTAAAAGTTCTTCTTTCTGTATTATTCAAAAGCTGCTTTATCTCACCATTCCAAGTTAAGCTCATGGGAGTTTGATCATAACTATCCCTCAAGCTAGGAATTGCTTTATGTTTTAATAGAGTCCTTACTACGTCTACATGCTCGTTTTCAGCAGCCCAATGTAAAGCAGTTTTATTATGTCCATCTATAGCATTAACCTCTGCGCCGTTTTCTAATAGAAGATTTACTGTCTCTGCATAATCCGAAAGGGCAGCATAGTGTAAAGGAGTTTCTTTATCTTTAGTTGCAGCATTAATTTCTGCACCGCTTTCTAGCAGAATCTTTATTATCTCTATATAGCCATTTTGAGCAGCCCAATGTAAAGGAGTTTTATTGTGTCTATCTCTAGAATTAACATCTGCACCATTTTCTAATAGAAGATTTACTATATCTACATGACCAAACAAAGCTGCTAGATGTAAAGGGGTATTTCCATGTGTATCTTCAGCATAAACATTTGCACCTGCTGCTAATAGAGCCTTCAGCGCGTTTATCTGGTTATAACTCACTGAAGCGTGTAATAGTGTGAAAATGTATACTGGCCTTCTAAATTCTTCATATTGAAATAAGTAATTAATATCAAACTCAAGTTCTTCTTCTCCCCATCTCCATCCTTCATATGTATCTTCTCCCCATCTTTCATATACATCTGGGTGTTCTACCTGTAAAATTTCTTTTATTTCATCAATTACAGTTTCTGAATTTAAGCCTTCAGCAGAGTTTACTCTATCCAATATTTCTTGCCATTCTACACTTTCCATAACCTCATCCCCTAAAAATTACAGTTAATACTTTTGAAAAAATCACATCATTTCTTATTTATAAATGTAGTCACAAGTTTCTTTATCTCTTACAACTGACTTTCTAGCTAAGCACAAGTCAATATCTGTAAGATAACTGGTTATTAATCTACATATTTCTTCACTTATTACTGTATAGACCAGTTTACCGTTTCCTTTTTCTACATGTGTACTAAAACACCCAATTGCTATTCTAGCACTTTCCTCTAGACATCTTCTTTTTATAATCTTATATTGATCACTTATCATTGAAGCATATATAGGGTAATCTTTTTTATATTGGCCTTTTCTCAACTCTATACACAAATTAATATTACGTGCATAGTTTTTCAAAAGAGACTTATCTGCCTGCAGAAGTTCATAAAACGATACATAAGTACTGCCAATTTTGCTATTTTTCATCCTATGCAGCTCATCTTCTGCATTCTTGAAAAAATCTTTTATCTCATCACTTTCAGCTAAGTTTATAGGAGTTTCACCTTCAATGTTCTGTAATGTAGAATTTGCACCTGCTGCCAATAGAATCTTTATTATATCTGTATTATCATAAAAGGCAGCATGATGTAAAGGCGTCTCCCTATCTATATCTGTAGCATTGACATTTGCCCCTTTTGCTAATAGAACCTTTACTACCTCTGTATGGTTACTGTCAGCAGCCCAATGTAAAGGAGTTTCACCATCTTGATTTTTAGCATTAACACTTGCGCCGTGTTCTAATAGAATCCTTGCCACATCTGAGTTACCACTTTCAGCAGCCCAGTGTAAAGGGGTGTGTTTATTATGATCCACAATGTCGACCTTTGCCCCTTTGTCTAATAGAGTCTTTACTACTTTTATATAGCCATTTTTAGCAGCCAGATGTAATGCTGTATTACCACCTTGAGATTTAGCATTAACATCCACATTTTTTGCTGCTAATTGAATATTAATTATGTTTTCTAGACCAAAATAAGCAGAAATATGCAATAATGTACATTTATCATTTGTATACCCATATAGAAATGTAAATAAGTAATTGATATCAAAATCACTTTTTTCCCATTCTATATATATATTTGGATACTCTGCCTCTAAAACTGCTTTTATTTTATCAATTATATCATGATTACTTAAATCTCGAATAGCATCAAATATTTTTTGCCATTTTTCACCACACATAACCCTCCTAAAATTAATGTATAGTTAGAGTTATAATACTTTCATAAAAAAATCATATCTTTTTTTTCTAGCTTATTTATAAACATAATCACCAGTGTTTTTATCTTTGAGTTGATTTTACCCTCAAAATGTTACAACTGCAGTTTTTATACAGGAAGTTCAATATCTTCTGCATTTTTTCCTGCTAATAGGGATTTTATTGCACCCTCTAGGCCATAATAAACAAAAATATGTAATAATGTGTATTTATAATGCATACCTTCATCTTGTAGTGAAAACAAGTGATTGATGTTAAATTTTTCTTTTTTCCATTCTTCGTATACATTTGGATGTTTTTTTACTAATTCCTCTTTGATTGTGTCAATTGTACTGTGATAACTTAAATATTGACCATGATTTATTTTACTTAATATTTCTCTCCATTCTCTATCATGCATAATCACTCCTTGAGTTAATATTTATCTTTATATTAAAATTATAATATTTTCATTAAAAAAATTTGAATTATTATATCTATTTTAGAAAAAACTGCTTACAAAACTGCCTTAGAAATTGGTTTTATTCGCGTAAACATTGAGATCGAAATTATTGACTTAATAAGGAGAAAACATGCCATATGTTTAATATTGCGCGAACCATTATATGATGGAAATATAAATGAATACACACCTTTGCATTTGGCTGTTATTAATGGTAATGTGAAAGTATTAAAAGCTCTATTGGGGATGAGAGGATATACAAATATTGAGATAAATGCTAAAGATATAAGAGGACAAGCTGCTTTACAATTGGCTGTTATTATGGGTGATTTGGAAGCAGTACAAGCTTTATTACTAAAATGTTCACAGAGAAGCCTTAGTGCTAAAAATCAAAATGGAGACACTCTTTTTCACTTAGCTGTTGTTAGTGGCAATGTGGAAGTATTAAAAGCTCTATTAGCATCACGTATACAGAGAAGTCCTAATGCTAAAAATCAAAATGGACAAGCTGCTTTACATTTGGCTGTTATTATGGGTAATTTGGAAGCAGTACAAGCTCTATTAGCAAAAGATGCAAGGGTTCATGCTAAAGATATAAATCTAGATACTCCTTTACATTTGGCTGTTGTTAGTGGCAATGAGGAAATAGTACAATCCCTATTAGAAAAAGGTGCACGTATTAATGCTAAAAATCAAGATGGACAAACTGCTTTACAATTGACTGTTTTTGGTAACCCTATAATACAACGAATACACGCTGATCAAATACACGCTGATGGTCGTTTATTAAACGAAAAAGAAGCAGCAGGATTAATTCGAGCAAAGCCTAATATTCCAATAATATTACCTAAAATGGCAGAACATTTAATTAAGTCTGCCATAGTACGCAACATGCATCAACCAAGTCTTGTTGCTAGTCATCCTAAGTTACGTAAGTATTGGGGTAAGTGTGTAAATGATAAGAGAAATAAAGCTGAGAGTTCAGTCACAGTTCATGACATGGAAGAAACATCGGAAAAAATGATAATAGATGTGGTTAGTGATGGGAATGGGAATGTGCTGATGAATATGGATCAACATTTAACAGATACTAATATAATAAATGCTGCTGCAAATGGTTACATAGAGGTGGTAAAGTACCTAATAAAACAAGGTGCTGATGTTAATGCTCAAGATAAAGATGGAAAAACTGCTTTACATTATGCTGCTGCAAATGGTCATGTAGATGCAGTAAAGTGCCTAATAGAACAAGGTGTAGAGGTTAACGCTGCTGAAAGCAAAAATAGAAGAACTGCTTTACATTATGCCGTTGCTAATGGCTCACTTGAATTATTGCGATATCTATTAGAAAATCTATTAGAAAAAGGTTCAGATGTTGATGTTAAAGATAAACATGAAATAAGTCCTTTACGTTATGCTGTTGCTAAGGGCAATGTGAAAGTAGTAAGGATTCTATTAGAATATGGTGCAGATATTAAGGCTTTGGATCGACGTGCACGGTCAAATTTAGATGCTCTATTAACAACAGAAATAGAACCATATTTCACACATACTAATATAATACATTCTGCTAAACAAACAGCGCGCTCATAGAGTTATAAGAAGTCTCATTGATGCGTAGATCACAAGTAGCCATTTTTATAATAATAAAGTGTTGCTTTATAGAAATATCTTGTTACACTGACCTTGCGTGAGGATTACTAATATAGAATATTACAGGAGGGTTAAATGAGCTTGGATCATGAACTATTCAATGCTGTAAAAGTAAAAGAATATGATAAAGTAAAATCTCTGATAGATAGAGGTGCTAGTATTAAAGCTAAAGACAGTTATGGATATACTCCATTGCACATTGCTGCTAGCTCTTCTGACGACCTAGATATGGTAAAGTACCTCATAGAAAGGGGTGCTGATGTTAACACTCAAGATAACGAAGGCTATACTCCATTGCACATAGCTGCTCGTTCTTCCAACAACTTAGATATGGTAAAATATCTCGTAAAAAATGGTGCTGATGTTCATGCTAAAGGTAATGATGGGTATACTCCCTTGCATCTTGCTGCTCGTTTTCGTTCTCCATATAGTACAATAAAGTATCTCGTAGAAAGCGGTGCTGATGTTAATGCTAAAGGTGATGATGGATATACTCCATTGCATCTAGCTGCTCGTTCCTTTGCCTTATGGAGGGTGGAATATCTCGTAGAAAATGGTGCTGATGTTCATACTGCAAGTAATGATGGAAGCACTCCCTTACACATTGCTGTTAGTACTCCAGACAACATAAATATAGTAAGGTATCTCATAGAAAAAAAGGGTGCTGATATTAATGTCAAAAATAGTAACGGGGATACCCCATTGCACCTTGTTGCCCAATCCTCCGATTTAGAAATGGTAAAATATCTCATAGAAAAGGGTGCTAATGTTAATGATAAAGATAATGAAGGGTATACTTCCTTACATTATGCTGCTCGTTCTGCCAACAACTTAGAGATGGTAAAGTATCTTGTGGAAAATGGTGCTGATGTTAATGCTAAAGGTAATGATGGATATGTTCCCTTGCACTATGCTGCTCGCTCTTCTAATAACTTAGATATGATAGAGTATTTTGTAGAAAATGGTGCTGATGTGCATGCTAAAGGTAATGATGGATACGTTCCCTTGCACTATGCTGCTCGCTCTTCTAGTGACTCGGATATGGTAAAGTATCTTGTAGCAAAAGGCGCTGACATTCATGCTAAAGGTAACGATGGGCGTACTCCCTTGCATATTGCTGCTAGTTTTTCTGACAACTTGTATACAGTAATGTATCTCGTAGACAAAGGTGTTGGTGTTAATGCTAAGGACAATCATGGGCATACTCCCTTGTATATTGCTGTTCGTTATTCCGATTTACATATGGTGAAGTACCTTATCAAAAAAGGTGCCAATGTTAATACTAAAGATAATGAAGGAGATACTCCATTGCACATAGCTGCTCGTTTTGCTCACAACTTAGAGATGATAAAGTATCTCATAGAAAATGGTGCTGACGTTCGTGCTAAATGTAATGATGGATATACTCCCTTGCATTATGCTGTTCGTTCTTCCGATAACTTAGATACAATAAAGTGTCTCGTGAGAAGAGGTGCTGAGATTAATGCTAAGGATAATAGTGGACGTACTCCTTTGTACAGTGCTATTCATCTTTTAGGTACCTTGGATGTAATAAAGTACCTCATAGACAAGGGTGCTGATATTAATGTTAGAGATAATTATGGCTATACCCCATTGCATAATGCTGCTAGTGCCTCTAATTTAGAAGGAGTAAAGTATCTCATAGAAGAAGGTGCTAATGCTAATGCTAATATTAATGCTAAGGGTAACAATGGATACACTCCTTTACACTTTGCTGCTCGTTCTGCCAACTTAAATATGGTAGAGTATCTTGTCGAAAAAGGTGCCGATATTCACGCTAAAAACAATCGAGACAAGACACCTCTGGAACTTGCGCAAGAGGAATGTCCAGATTGTAAAAGTGTTATAGATTTTCTCAAAGGAAAGGGCATTGATCGTATACGTCGTGATGTTGAGTATTCACTCAATGATCCTACTAATATTGCAAATGCATCAGACCATTTACTGACAGCATTGCCTATTAGTCATGCTAAAGAAACACTACTATTAGCTCATACTGCAAATAATACTACAATACTACAGTTTGATCTGCATAATATGACGTCATTATTTAATAGTATAATGTTATTATTAAATGTATTTGTCAGAAAAGTATTTATAGGTAAGTTTATAAAGCAAAAATCTGTTCCTATTACAGTGATAGGTTTTCCTCAAGAATTAAGTGATACATTAAATGCCAGTGGTGGATTTGAAGAAGCGGTAAAACATGCTGAAAAAGAGAGCGGTATAGCAGTGGATTTATCAAATATTGACTTTCGAGAAATGCATAAAGAAATTGCAGTTAAGATTGCCCGTGGTAAACCTAGTGAAGTTCTTGAGGTTTTAATTTCATATGCAGAAGAAGCATGTGCTAATGGGCAAATGAATGCAAAAGAGTGTAAAGAATTTATGAAGGCTTTTAATGCACAGTTAAACATAGATTCTAATCAGACTTTACCCAATAGTCATTTAGAAGATATTTCTCGTAGTAACCTCACTATATTTAATAAATTTAGTAAATTTATAGGGCTATAAGTTAACCAGCAGTTCCTACCGATTTTTTGTGTCGGTAGGCTTTTCTCTCTTCTTAATAAACAAACTCGATTTGCAATTTGAAAAAAAATAAATTTTTGTAATAAAAGGGGTTGATTCACAAAGATATGCTGTTACACTGCCTTGCGTGAGGTGAGGCTATCAAAAATAAAGGGGGATTAAATGAGTTTAAATGACAAATTATTTAGTGCTGTAGAAACAAAAGACTATGGTAAAGTTAAGAGCCTTATAGAACAAGGTGCTGAGGTTAATGCTAAGGATAACTATGGGGGAAACCCTTTGCATTGGGCTAGTTATTTTAGCAACTTAGATATAGTAAAGTATCTCGTAGAAAATGGTGCTGATATTAATGCTAAGGATAAGTTAGGTAAAATGCCTCTTAGTATTGTTGCTGGTTACTTTTGTGGCTTAGATATAGTAAAGTATCTCGTAGAAAAAGGTGCTAATGTTAATGCTAAAGATAATGCAGGACGTATCTCATTGCACTTTGCTGCTAATGCCCCACACAACATAGATACAGTAAAGTTTCTATTAACAGTAGGTGCAGATATTAATGCTAAAGATGAATATGGAAAAACTCCTTTACATTATGCTACTGAATATGGTCATACAGAGATAGTAAAGTTTCTCGTAGAAAATGGTGCAAAACCTGATACTCAAATGGATGTAACACTCCCAAAAAAACATAGCCAAGGTACAGGTATGGGTGCAGAATAGTCATTTTTTTAGTATTATAGTGTATCGATGGCAGTCGATACACTTCTCCTCTTACCATAAACCGGTTGTGAAAGAAACCATAATTTATTTTCTTTTAGTAAATTATTGCTATAACATGGTAACAAAAACGTGTTCTATGTGTTTGTATTTTAAAAAGTTAATTTCATTAGGTAGTGTCGACATTTATTTTAACCAAAGATATATAGAAGCAATATGGACAAAAGATAAGAAAGAAATAGCTAATTTATCATAACGAGTAGCAACCCTACGAAAATTCTTGAGTTTATTGAACATTCTTTCGATGAGATTTCTCTCTTTATAAAGCTCTTTATCGTATTCTCTTGGTGTTTTTCTATTGGAAC
>NZ_JACVWV010000013.1 GCF_014534705.1 Wolbachia endosymbiont of Pentalonia nigronervosa
CATTATATATCTTATTGCATTAATAATCGCTCTAATATCGTGTTTTCTTGGCCTTCCTATTGCCCCTTGTGCAACGTATGGCTCTAGTATTTCCCATTCTTTGTCACTTATGTCACTTGGATACATTTTTTTACCTCTTAATTCTACATTTGCTTTAGTATATTTATCTTTTCATTTCTTTTCAAGACATCTTCTTAGGTTTAATTTAATTGCTGGAATTTACAATTTTGAGTTGATGATATGAATTTTGAAAGAGGTCTATTGAGATTAGCCCCTTTTTCTACTAGATACTTAAGCACTTCTAGATTATCATAGTATGCAGCTTTATGTAGTGATGTTAAACTACCATTTTCAGTAGCTTTGAGATTAAATCCTTTTTCCATGAGGTATTTCACTATATCTACATTTCCTCCTGCGGCAGCTTCATGAAAAGGAGTCTCACCATACTCGATACCAATCTTGAAGTTAGCGCCCTTGTCTACAAGGTATTTTACTATCTCTAAAGAACGCCATCTAGCAGCTCTGTGCAAAGGAGTTAAACCAGATTTATTGATAGTTGTAACATCACATCCTTTCTCTTCTACAAGATACCTTACTTTCTCCAATTCACCTGATTCAGCAGCATAATGCAGTGGTGTATCGCCATCTAGCCTTACAGTCAGCTCCTTTTTCTACTAATTCTTTAACCCTATTAAGACTATATATTCCTGCAGCATAACGTAGATCTTCATTTAGTTCTCTGTTGGAGGTCATAATACTCCATCTTATTTAGCTCCTGATTTTACTTTATAAGCTTTGTATTGTCAATTTGTTGTTACTATAAATGTATAGTATAATAATAAAAATTTATCCTTATATTATGATACTTTCAAAGCTGCTTAATCCAAAAAATGACCTTTCCTTATTATTGGTCTGATCAGGAATTAATGGAATATAACCATGAAACTAAACGTCTCCGTGATGAATCTGTTATTTTACAACATAAAGTTCAGTCTGCTAAAATCGAAGTGGCAAAAAATCTTCTAAAGGTTGGCGTAGCAATTGATGTCATATCACAATCTACAGGGCTTGCTATTAATGAAATAGAAAGACTCAAAAAGGAGACTGTTATATAAAGTACCTTGAATTTAACAAGCTTGTGAAGTTAAGTAGCTAAAGCTAATAACTCAACTTGTAAATGGCAGGTCAACGTGTTGAAGTTTCTTTATGTTTCTGCTGGTACTAAATGCCCTTGTTATTCTTGATTTTTTGTAGTATACTGCATATTGAAATTATAAAATTCAATCTATGTACTTTCGCTCTATAACACCAGTTCTAGAAAGGTTTTCTAAGCTTTATCCTGTTTTAGGTATTACAGGACCAAGGCAGTCTGGAAAAACAACTACAGCAAAGATGTTATTTGGGCAGCTGCCGTATGTATCCTTAGAAAATATTGATATTCGTTTTCAAGCACAAAATGATCCTAGGGCTTTTCTGGCTAATTATCAAAAGGGTGCTATTTTTGATGAAGTGCAGCATGTACCTGATCTGTTGTCATATCTTCAAGAAATAGTTGATGATTCTCCTGTGAATGGTAGGTATATACTGACGGGCTCTCAAAATTTTGCCCTTAATCACCATGTTTCTCAATCTCTTTCAGGACGTATAGGTATGACAACACTATTGCCTTTAAGCTTATCTGAACTTGGCAAACCTACAGATATTACCTTAAATATTTTTAATGGTGGATATCCAGGATTACATCAGCGTAATATGCATCCTATTGATTTTTATCCTAGCTATATTCAAACTTATATTGAACGAGATGTTAGACAATTAAAAAATATTGAAAACATTGGCAGATTCCAAACTTTTCTCAAGCTTTGTGCGGGTAGAGTAGGTCAGATCATTAACCTATCATCTCTTGCTCAAGATTGTGGCATCTCTCATACAACTGTACGACAGTGGCTAAATATTTTAGAGGCTAGTTATCTAATATTTTTTCTTCAGCCATTTCATCAAAATTTTAATAAACGTTTAATCAAGATGCCAAAGTTATATTTTTATGACACTGGTCTTGTTTGTACACTCCTTGGCCTTGAAAAGGAAAGTCAATTGGAAACACATTATCTTAAAGGAGCCTTATTTGAAAATTTGATTATCTTAGAAATTGTGAAGAAACGTCTCAATCAAGGATTACCTACTAATCTATACTTTTGGCGTGATCGAACTGGCCATGAGGTAGACTTGCTAGCAGAGTGGGGTGGTAATATTCATGCTATTGAAATTAAGGCTGGTTCAACATTTCAGAGTGATTTTATAAAAAATGTACAGTATTTTTGTGAACTTTCTAAAGTAGCTAAGGGATACTTAATCTATACAGGTCAACAGAATGGATTGCATGCAAAAGTTAAACTTATACCGATAAAGGGAATAGAGGAAATGTTCTTTGAAGATCTTTAAGTACATCCGAGTATTCTACGGCGCACTTCTCTTCTTACCATAAACCAAGTTTCGAAAGAGGTCTATTATACTTCAACTTATTCTAGTTTATCTCGTTCAAGAAGTTCTAGATAAACCTCGAATCTATAAAGCTTATTACGCTTTTTATTATTTTTGTCTTCCACTAATACCTTAATTTCGACAAATTGTAGAATGAGATTATTTACTGTGTTATATGCTTTATCTAATCTTTTACTTAATTCTTTAATATTTATGATTGGAAGTTGAAAAAGTATGTTTAGCGCTTGCAATGCTATTTGAATTAAATATTTTTTTTAACAAAACCTACTTCTTTAGTGTAACAAAATTTTTAATTGTTTACTTATAGACTTTCTCAATAATGGGTAAAAATGTCCTACCCTTTTGAGAAAAATACGAAAAATTAATAAATTATGTTAAATAAAGGGGTATTTCAGGACAAGTAATTAGATACAAAATGCCGTACGTATACTGGGAAAAAGTTGGCCAATTGGGCGGGTTTTACAATTATGTAAAATATAATATAGATAAGTTCAAAAAGAAATATGGCGGGAGTGATGAGACTTGAACTCACGACCTCATGCGTGACAGGCATGCGCTCTAACCAACTGAGCTACACCCCCCTTAAAATGTCAATCTTAAAGTTAATAACTATACTGTGGTTTGTCAATATTTTTTGTTTGCTTCGCACTGCATTTTTCATTAGTATATAAGTAATTAACTTTGCACATGGCACATAAGCAAGTAGTCCCATTAAGGGTCATGCCATGGAGGATAAACTATTTGGAGGATTTTTAATATGGTAAATATACCTGAAGTTACTACACGTAATCTAGCTGAAGCTGGTGTGCACTTTGGTCACAAAACTAGCCGCTGGAATGCAAAGATGGCTCCGTATATATATGGAATACATCAAGAAAATCGTATACATATAATTGATCTGCGAACAACTCTTCCATTATTAAAGGCTGCTATGCAAGCCTTACATGATGTTGCATCTCGAGGCGGTCGAATATTGTTCGTTGGTACGAAATTTCAAGCTCTGGACATTATAGCAAGTGAAGCCATTCGTTGCGGTCAATATTATGTAAATTATCGTTGGTTGGGTGGCATGCTTACCAATTGGGGTACTGTGTCTTCCTCGATAAAAACCTTAATACAATATGAAAACATATTAAATGACGAGAACAGTACTTTAACAAAAAAAGAATTAGGAAATATCGATAAGAAAAGGCAAAAACTTGATAAGTCTCTAGGTGGTATTAGAGAAATGGGAGCAGTACCTGATATCTTATTTATTATTGACACTAATAAAGAACATATCGCTGTTAGAGAGGCAAAAAAGTTAGGTATTCCTTTAGTTGCAGTACTTGATACTAATTCTAATCCAGATAACATTACTTGCCCTATACCTGGAAATGATGATTCAAGAAAGTCGATAGAACTCTACTGCAAGCTTGCTGCTGATTCTATATTAGCTGGAATAGAGTCGAGTTTAGCACAATCTGGAGTTAAATTTGATGGTGTAAGTGATGGTGAGTTCATTCACGATAAACTAGAAAAGGAAGAGGTTGTTGTACAAACAAGAAAAAAACGTGGTAAGATTTATAAGGAAAACGAAGAAGGAGGTGACGACAAATGAAAATAGATATAAGTGACATAAAATCGTTACGTGATAGAACTGGTGCAGGTGTAAGTGACTGCAAAAAAGCACTGGAAGAATGTGATGGAGATATTGATAAGGCAGTTGAAAAATTACGTATTATAGGACTCGCTAAAGCTAGTAAAAAATCAGATAGAGTAGCTCTGGACGGTTTAATAGCTATGCATTTAACTGAAGATTACGGTGTATTGATTGAACTAAATTGTGAAACAGATTTTGTTGCACGCAATGAAAGATTTATGGAGTTGTTATCAAACTTAGCTTTGCTTGCTTGTAAAGAACGTTGTACTAGTATAGATGACTTATACAGTGTTAAGTATGAAGGGATTGGTACAGTACAGGAAGCTATCATGAACAGCAGTTCAGTTCTTGGTGAAAAATTGCAATTGAGTAGAGTCTGTTACGTAGAAGCTAAAAATGGAGTTGTTGCAGGTTATGTACATGGTTCCATATCTCACTTAGGTAAAGTTGGTGCTTTAGTTGTGCTAGAATCACCTGGAGATAAAGTAAAGTTACAGGAAGTAGGAAAACAAATAGCAATGCACGTAGTTGCTATGAATCCTGAGGCTTTATCCGTGAATGACTTAGATCAAGAAAAGTTAAACAATGAACGCTCCGTAATTGAGGAACAAGTAAAGAGTTTAAATAAACCTGAAGAAGTAATAAAAAAGATAATAGATGGTCGTATGGCTAAGTATTATGAAGAAGTTGTTTTATTAGAGCAAAAATTTATCAAGGACGATAAGATGAGTATCTCTAATTTTATAGAGTCAAGCGGTCTGAGTTTAAATTGTCCTATTAAATTATTTGATTATAAGTTACTTATTTTGGGTGGTGCAAGCTAAGCTTAATGGATAAAAAAAAGAAAGTGAAGTATTCCAGGGTGCTATTTAAAATTTCTGGTGAAGCTTTAATGGGATCAAAACAATTTGGTCATGACATGGAGACCATTAGCGAGTTGTCTAAAGGTATAGTTGAAGTTTGTAATCTTGGAGTTCAGGTTTGTATTGTTGTTGGTGGTGGCAATATTTTTCGTGGTGCATCTGCTTCTTTAAGTGGTTGCGAAAGAGCAAGTAGTGACTATATTGGAATGCTTGGAACTGCCATTAATGCTTTAATTTTACAAAATTTCTTAGAAAAAAACTCTATAGTTTCCAGAGTATTGTCTGCCATACCTATGACTACTATATGTGAACCTTACATAAGAAGAAAGGCTATTCGCCATTTGGAAAAAGGCAGAGTCGTAATTTTTGCAGCAGGAACTGGTAATCCATTTTTTACAACAGATACAGCTGCAGCTTTACGTGCTGTTGAAATGAATTGTAATGCTATCTTAAAAGGTACACAGGTAAGTGGTGTATATTCGGCTGATCCAAAACAAAATAAAGATGCTGTAATGTACGATAGACTCTCTTACACAGATCTATTAGCTCGTGATTTAAAGGTAATGGATGCATCTGCTATTTCACTTGCACGAGAAAACTCGATCCCTATTATAGTTTTTTCTTTGAAAGAAGAAAAAATGGCTAATATTATTATGGGTCAAGGAGTTTATACTATGGTTTCAGATTCTAAATAAAGGGGTGATTTATGTTAAATGAGATAAAAATTAAAACAAAAGACAGAATGTCAAAAACTATCCTATCTTTTCATGATGATATTAAAGGTGTGCGCACTGGCAGAGCTAGCGCATCATTACTCGATGGTGTGGTGGTGAATGTCTATGGAGGACACCAAAAGTTAAATCAAGTTGCTGGTGTATCAATTGTAGATACTAAGACCCTCTTAATAAAGGTTTGGGATGCAGGCACTGTCGGTGAAGTGAAAAATGCTATATTACATGCTAACCTAAACTTAAACCCTGCTGTTGAAGGCAGTACCATACGTATAGTTCTTCCAGATTTAACACAAGAAACGCGTGAAAAATTAGTGAAGTTATTGCATCAATTCGCTGAAAATGCACGCATTGCAATCAGAAATATACGCAGGGATATAATAGAAGAAATAGAAAAGATGAAGGATAATAAAGAAATTTCAGAAGATGATCTTCACAGTATTAAAAAAGAAGTACAAAATATCACTGACGACAATATCAAAAAGATAGATAGTGAATTATCTACCAAAGAAAAAGATATATTGCACCACTAAATGATAGATTCTCAGCATTTGCCAAAGCATCTAGCAATAATTATGGATGGCAATAGCAGATGGGCAATAAATCAAGGAAAAATGAAAATTGATGGTTATAGGAAAGGTAGTGAAGTTGCATATAATATCGCTAAATATTGTGCCACTCTTACTATACCATACCTAACTCTATATGCATTTTCTATGGAGAATTGGTTAAGGCCTAAGGATCAAACTGATGGTCTCTTTGATTTATTTTATTCTGTTTTAACAAATGAAGATAAGATTAATTTTATCTGCAACTGCAATATTAAATTAAATTTTATCGGTAATCTCGACTTACTACCCAACAGCATATTAGAACAAATGAGAAGAGTAGAAGAAATTACACGTAACAACAATGGTTTATTGCTTACTATCGCAATAAGTTATGGGGCAAAACAAGAAATTATACAAGCTATTAGTGTGCTCATGCAAAGTAATGTTAATTGTATATCAGAAGAGAAATTTGAAAAATTTCTCTATACTAAAGATCTTCCGCAATTGGATCTACTAATCCGCACTGGTGGTGAAAAAAGGTTGAGTAACTTTCTATTGTGGCAAGCTGCTTATGCTGAATTATATTTTTGTAATACTTTGTGGCCTAATTTTTCTTGCAAGCATCTAACAAAAGCACTACAAGAATATGTAAAAAGGGAGAGAAAATATGGTAGATAGTAATTTTATTATTAGGACGTTATCTGCAACAGTAATACTATTTATATTTTCCTCTGCAGTGTACTTCAGCGATTTATCGTTTTATTTGCTAATTTTTTCAATAGCAGTTTTATCTTCTTTTGAGTGGTATAATTTAACACGAGGAAATAAAATCTTATATGTTTTTGCATTATTATTAATTGCATTACCAAATGCTTCATTAATATATTTATATAATCTGCCGCAGGGAAAATACATTATAATATGGCTTATTTTAACTATTTGGGGAATTGACGTCACTGCTTACCTATTTGGTAAAAAGTTTGGTGGAGCAAAAATTTGCTCAGTTATTAGTCCTGGTAAAACCTGGTCAGGACTTGCTGGAGCAATCCTGGCTGGTATAGTGTTCACAATTCTTGGATCGTTGTTTCTCAGATTATTTCCCATTCTTTATTCTCCCATAATGGGAATTATACTTGCCATTGTCTCTCAATTAGGAGATTTTACTGAATCACTTATAAAGAGAGCTTATGGTGTTAAAGACAGTAGCAGCATTATACCAGGTCATGGAGGTATTCTTGATCGTATGGACAGTTTCATTTTTACTGCTCCACTTGTTGCAATTTATATATGTTAAAGCCAACTATAAAAAATTAGCACTCCTCTTCATCAACGAGTACTATCTCCTTATCCTCATTACTAGTATGCGCTTCTACAGTGCAATCATAAATGAATACCCTACCACAGTAAGGACAAGCTATATTCTCTTCATAATCTCCCATATCTAAATATATCTTAGGGTGACTGTAACTTCCGTCACCGTCACCTTCATCACCATGACAACAAACTTGTTTATCGTTAACTTTTACTTCTAGCATGTTGCTCCTTTTTATTACAACACTTTATTATAATATATCCCATTGAGGATTAAAAAACAATAGACACTTCTATATAAGCTTATCAAGCTCATTTTTTACACCTTGTGATACAAATTTACTCACATCCCCCTTCAGCCTTGCGATTTCTTTCACAAGACTTGATGAGACAAATTGAGTATCTTCAGAAGCAGGAAGAAAAATAGTTTCTATTTCAGGAAGAAGTTTATAATTTACCCAACTCATCTGAAACTCATAATCAAAATCTGATACTGCCCTTAAGCCTCTAATAATAAAAGAAGCATCCTGATCTTTTGCAAAATTTATTAATAATCCATTAAAGGACACAACACCGGCATTAATTTTTAATTCATTAATTTCATTTTCAACCATTTTTGTGCGTAATTTAACATCGAAAGTAGAATTTTTATGTGTACTTTCTGCAACTCCAATAATTAATTTATCAACTAACTTACAAGCTCTTTTTATTATGTCAACATGACCGAAAGTAATAGGATCAAATGTTCCTGGATAAATTCCTATTTTTTGCATTTTTTATGTTAATTTCAAAACTTTTAATAGACATAGTAACATTTTTTATTTAAATATAGAAGTATACAATTGGCCTGATAGCTCAGTTGGTAGAGCAAAGGACTGAAAATCCTTGTGTCGCTGGTTCGATTCCTGCTCAGGCCACTTTACTTCTCAACAAGTTTATTTTTTGTAGATAGTATATCGTAATGTTAATATATTGCATTAATGAAATTTTACATGATTTATACTTATAAGTATTGTCATAAAATATTTAAATTACTATTAATAATCTTGCTATTTAATAGTGGCTTTATTTATGCACATTCTCCTACAAATGATACACATACAAAAAGTAGTAATATTATTGTTGGGTTGCTTAAAGCAGAGGAAGAAACATATGCATCTCAAGACATCTATGAGATGTTTAATAACTTTAAAGTTAAAACTGTACTGATTGATTATAACAAATTAATTAACCTAGAAAAAATTAATGAAGAATCTCTTCACTTTGCAAAACAAGATACAAAACTGGCACAAAAGCTAACGTTAAATCAAATAAAAACTGAAATTGAAAAATTTATCAAAGAGCAAAACATCAACAGAATCTTCATTCCTGATAACTTACATTCAGGACCTCTTTCCCCTAATTCTTATTATCAGCTTGTAACTGAAGCAATTGTACAAATAGTAGACGATAATCCTTCAATCCATCTACTTAGTATATGTAGTGGTTTGCAGGGTATTATGAATGCACAAGTAGTTGAGATCGTGCATTTTTCTGATGATGAAAAACAACATAAATCTCACTTAAACAATCCACAACAAGAGGATGTAACGCTTCAACAAATAAAAATTGTACCAAACAGTCGCTTGGCAGAAATAGTATCTAAGTTTTTAATGCCGGATGAAAACGGATGGTTCTCAACATATTTTCCTGATACTCATGTAGAAGCAGTAAATAACAGTCTTGAAAATAGAATAAAATTAGAATCACTAGGATATAAAGTCGTAGGGTTTTCAAATGATGGAATGATAACAGCCATTGAAGATAGACATAGCAATATTCATTTTCAAAGCCATCCGGAAGCTCTTATTTTAAAATCAGATAAAAACTTTTATTTAGAAAAACCACAAGAGCTTAAAAAATCAATATTAGTGGCAATTTCAATAGTACATGACTTCCTTTATCGTAAATAATTGCCATCATATCAAGTTTTGAGAGATCTAATAGACCTCTTGCAAAACCAATTTATGACGAGAAACGTTTTAGGAGAAACGCAGGCGAGCACCGCAGAATACTTAGATGTATTTGAGGAGCGTAGACAAGTTTTGACAACAAAATTGCCGTCAGAAATAGGCTTTGCAAGAGGTCTAATGTCTTTAGACGGTTAACAATGGACCACCAGTATTACCTACTATATTAATCTCACTTATTATTTTGTTATCAGAAAAAAAGTAATTTTTTATAAATTCCTTATATATAGCTGTTAATTTATATATGTCCTCAATTAATACGCATTCATTTATCTGATGTGCAGTTTTATTAACCATGCCAAACTCAATAACTGGACAAACTCCCTTGATAAATGCAGCATCTGATGTACCACCACTCGTGCTGAGCATAGCGTCAATGTTGGTAACTTTGCTTATTGCATCAAGCATAATATCAGTGTTTCGGTCAGGAGTAGATAAAAATACATCTCTGCTGTTATGCATGGAAAGTCGATAATCTTTTGTAATACTAGAACACACACTATCAATTAGCATATATAAACCATCAGGCGTTTGTGCATTACTATACCGAACATTAAAACATGCAGTTACTGAGCCTGGTATTAAATTATCAGTATTATTTCCAACATCTACTGTGGTAATTTCACAATTTGATGGTTGAAAATACTTATTACCATGATCAAAAGTAATATCCTTTATTTTGTTTAGTATAGCTATAATTTTATATATTGGATTATCTGCTAAATCTGGATAAGCAACATGCCCTTGCTTTCCATAACAAATTAATTTAAATGTTGCAGATCCCCTTCTACCTATTTTTATAGTGTCTCCTAGCTTTTCACTACTAGTTGGCTCAGCAACTATACAATAATCTATCTTTTTCTGTTTACTTTCCATCCATTTCAAAACTGCTTTTGTTCCACACTCCTCTGTACTCTCTTCAGCGCTAGTAATTAATACACTAACTGAGCAGTTAAATTGAAATTTTTCTGCTATTAAATTTACCATAGCAGCAATAAATGCTGCCACTCCACTTTTCATATCACATGCACCCCTCCCATATAATATTCCATTTCTCACTTCCGGCTTAAATGGGTTTGAAGTCCAATCTTTCAACTGGCCTGGTGGCACCACATCAACATGTCCAGCAAAGCATAAGTTCGGTATTCCATTTATATATTTTGCATAGAGATTTTTTACCTTATATTTATCATTACCAAACTCCAAAATTTTACAATCAAAACCACTTTTTTTAAGAATTGTTGATATATATTCTATTGCGCCGCCATCTTTGGGTGTTATACTCTCAAAAGAAATTAACTTCTTAGTTATCTCTACAGGTTCAATTTTCATACTAACCTTGAAATATATACATTGTAAGTATTTTATGTATCATTTAAAGAAAATATTGCATCAAAACAAACAAATTTTTTTTAAAGAAATAATAGTAGAGTATAATCTTGCAGGCAACATCTATGAAATCTGTCAGCAATATTCAAATAATATTTTTTTAGTTGCGGATAAAAATACAGAAAAACTTTTAAATAAAAGTGTGCTCAGTAAAATTCCTAACTTCATTATTCCCAGTAATTCTATTGCCTCTCTTGACATTGTAGAGTTAATACAAAATAAAACAAAAAACAAAGAGTTAATAGTCGCATTCGGTAGCGGCACTGTGAACGATATCTGTAAATATGCAAGTTATCTCGAAGGCAAAGATTATATATTATTTCCAACGGCTGCTTCTATGAATGGATATACTTCTACAAATGCTTCAATATTAGCAAATGGGCAAAAAAAGTCATTCAACACGCATCTTGCAAAAGCCATATACATTGATATCAATATATTTATCAATTCACCATTACGCTTAACATTAAGTGGCTTTGCAGATTTCATTTGTCGTTCAACAACTCAGGCTGACTGGTTGTTGTCTCACCTATTGTTCGGTACGGAATACAACTCTCTACCCTTTACATTCTCACACGATATAGAGAAAATTTTACTCGAAGAATATATGGGTTTAGCTAAAAAAAGTACGGAGACCATATTGTTGTTAATGGAGGCTTTATTGATTTCGGGGATAGGGATGGTAATTGTAGGAGGTAGCCATTCTGCAAGCCAGGGAGAACACATGATAGCTCACGCAATGGAAATGGTGACAAGAGATTACTCTTCACTTCATGGCGAGAAAGTTGCTGTTGCAACTATTACTATGGCTAATTTACAGGAAAAAATATTGTCTATACAGAATCCAATTGTAAAACCATCTCCTGTAAGTATGGAGCATATCACAGAGTGCTTCGGTAATCTTATATCTTCAAGTAATAAATTTGCAGAAATTCTAGAGCAAAAGCAATCTATGCAACAGAGTATTGATAAAATTATTCATGAAAAGTGGGAAGATATTTCTCATACAGTCAAGAAAATTTTATTACCTGCTCAAAGCCTGCAGAAAATTTTTGCAGAATTATCAATTCCACATTTACCAGAGCATTTAGGTTGGAATAATGAGCAATACTATAAAATAGTGAATCTCGCATTTGCTACAAGAAATAGATTTACCTTTCTTGATCTGGCTAATTGCATGAAAATCATGTAAAAAATAAAGTTCTATTTTGTACTCTGCAGCATAGCTAAAATTGTTGCTTCTGCAACCTTTTCTTCACCAACGTATGCAGCGCATTCAAATTTACATGCCTTCAAACGCGTACTTTTAACACTGACTTGAAGAATAAGTGTATCCCCTGGAGTAACTGGCTTTCTAAACTTTGCACCTTCGATGGACATGAAATAAACCACTGTATTTTTTAGTACATCTGGACTTTCTTTACTAAGAACGCACACTGCAGCTGCTTGAGCAAGAGATTCAATAATCAAAACACCTGGCATTACTGGATGTCCAGGAAAATGACCAATAAAAAATGGCTCATTAAATGTTACATTCTTCACTGCTTTTATGCTTTTACCAGGATCACATTCTGTCACTTTATCCACCAACAAAAATGGATAAGAGTGCGGTAATATTTTTATAATATCACCGATATTAAGTTGCATAAACTTACTTTACAACGAATTTTGGCATAGCTTTATTGACATTTTTCAATACCTGATCAGATAAATCCACTCTGTCTTTTGAATATAAAATTAGGTTTTTACTTGAAACAAATAATACCAAATCTACTTTTTCACTTTCTGCTATTTTCTTGGCTACTTCTTTGATTTTGTTAAAAATACTATCCACTGAATTTTTATAACTCTCTTCCAAATCAGATCCCTTCTTAGCATAGTCATCTCTAGCTTGTGCAGCATATTTACTAAACTGCTCTGCCTTTTCTTTTTTAGCTTCTTCTGATAAAAGATCAAATTCTTCCTGCGATGGTTTGACTTTTTCTAGCTCTTTTTCAAATTCTTGTTGTAACTTATCATTCTGCTCTCTTATCTGCTGCTGCACGTCTTGCAAGGCAAGAGAACCATTAATCACCTTATCACTATCAACAATTGCTACTGTATGATGATGAGATGAACCATATTTTGAACGATCATACGTCATATATGCCATAATAATGGCAAAAAGTATACAAATACCTGAAAAGAACAAATGTAAATGTTTCATTTAAACTCCTGCTTCTATAGAAAATTTAATACAATGTAACTTATCATAGTCTTCCCACACTAGTGGAAAACCAAAATCCAACCTAAGCCTACCAAAAGGAGACGGCATTGAAAATCCAAAACCAACTGACACCCTTAAAAGTTTATCATCTGGATACATGTCATTACACCTATTATTTGCACAGTCTACATCGAAAAGTGTTGCACAGTCAATAAATAACGAACCCTTGATACCAGCTTGATCATACAACTTTGGTAATGGAAAATCTACTTGTTGTGTGGCATTAAAGTAAAATTTACCTCCTAATGACTTTTCACTACCTCTACTTCTTGGACCAATACCGGTAAGATCAAATCCTCTGACTTCATTACCACCTTTAAAAAAATGTTGATCGGCACCTAAACTTCTATCAGTATATGAAAAAATATAACCCGTTGCCATTTTAAGACGCAATATTATGTCATCATCAAATCTCTTCAATATAGGACGAGCAAAAAAGGATAAAAATTCAGACTTTAAGAAATGTACATTTCCTCCAAGCCCTGAGACATCTTGACTAAGACGTAGTAAGTATCCATCTCTGGGAAAGTATAGATTATCTAATTTATTATATGCTAACGTATAACCCACTGCTGAAATTATGTTTTCATCTTTAATTGTGTCTTGACCTTCGCCTTGAGACACATTGTTGTATTTAAAAAAGTAGCGAAGGGAATTGCTTAAATTCTCTATAACTTTATACGATACTTTTGTTGAAAATCCATAATTTTCACTACTGAAATTAGTATTTGGATTTCGTTGTGTTTCATAAAACAAACCAGCACCTAACGACGTATCAGAGTCATTAAAATTGTTCTCAATAATTTCTATATCAGCTAAGAACGAGTACTGACTTTTCTCTAATGAAAAGGAAATCTCCTTACCACTACCAAACAAATTTGGCTCTTTTATATCGGTTTTAAAAAATGCCCCACCAGGAAAAGACATTCCCCCTGCTAGAGAAACTGTACCGGTTCCTTTTTCCTTTACATTTATGTTAAGGTCAACAGCATTGTCGTTAATTGTGTAATTGCTTATTTTTACTGATGAGAAAAAGTCGCTACCAAGTAGCTTTCTACGTGACTTCTGAATTTCTAATATATTGTACGCATCACCCTCTGCTATGCTTAACTTACTTCTAATAACTTCGTCTGAGGTGCGGTTATTACCATCAATTGTAATGTGATTTATGTAAATCTTTTTACCTGGAAATATTTTATAGGTTACATCTACAACATCGTCATGTTGTGTGTACTCCGGATTAACTTTTGCAAATACATAACCCTTTTCATTCAGATACTTATTTATTTTTTCTACTGTGTTGTTAATTTTGATTCTATTAAATACCTGATTGCTTTCCTCTGTAATAAATTTCAAGATCTCTTTTTCAAGGCGTAATTCATTTTCGATACTAATTGTATTATTTCCAAATAAATACTGCCGCCCCTCATCAATTAAAAAGGTTAGATGTACTTGGTGGGTATTATCAACCTCAATAATTGGCTGGATATTATTATTAATATATCCTTTAGATGAATAAAAACGGTCAAGTAGTTCTGTATTAACTAATAAGTACTGAGGAGAGTAATTATTTATACCCTTAAAAAGAGCCTTAAATAACTTATTAAATATATTATTATCGTGTATTTTAATAACTTGTCTTAATTCATCTTCAGAAAAATTCTTGTTGCCTGTAAATCTTACACTCTTAACTTTAGAAGTTTTACCTTCTTTTATTTTAAAAATTAGATTTACCCTATTACTGTCAAGTGTAGCCAATTCATATTCAACTTTAGCGCCAATCTTGCCATTATTTCTGTAGGCCGTGATTAAATTCATCAAATCACTTTGTAATTTTGCCTCAGTAAAAATGTTTAGCGGCTTAGACTGAATTACATTAGCAAACAACTCCTTGTCACTAAATAATCTATTACCTCGTAATGTTATTCTGTTAATTAGCGGATTTTCCTGAACTTTTATTATTAAATTTCTTTCTTCATCAATATAAGCATTCACATTGGCAAATAATTTTGTTTTATATAAGTCCTTTATAACTAAATCTACATCATTATCATCCACATAATCACCGGCTTTTAACTTCATGTAAAAATCTATTGTCTGATTGCTTACTCGCTCATTACCAATAATTTTAATATCTCTAACTTCTACTTTACTTTCAAGTGCAGCAAGCAACACAGGAATAAAAACTATTAATAATATATAAAATAGTTTTCTCATGCCTTATTAAAAATAATATATTTGATGTCATTATAAATTGTAAATGCCATTAGTGAAAACAATATACAAGCTCCCAAAGTAGCTGCATATTTTTGATACTTTAAACTTAAATCTCTACGTATAACCGCTTCTACAATATATTGAAACAAGTGCCCACCATCTAATAATGGGATCGGCAGTAAATTAACTACAGCCAAGCTAGCTGAAATCATGGCCATAAAGTACAAAATCGCAGTCATTCCTCTCTTAGCTGATTGACCTGAATACTTTGCAATTTTTATTGGTCCACTCATTTCACTTACGCTACGTTTTCCAACTATCATTTGCACTATAGCTTTTACTGTTAAGTGCATAGTATGGTAAGTTTCACTTATTGATAAGTTTACAGCCCCAAAAAAAGATGGTTTCTTCAATCCACCCATATTCGAAACAATCCCTATACTTTCTTTTTCTATTACGTTACCAAACACATCATAGCCTTTAACTGTTAAGGGCATTAACGTCACTTTATGTTTTTCACTATTTCGTTCATATTCAATTGCCATTTCTGTTTTAGGGTTTGATATCACTATACGTGAAATATCTTCAAAGTGTATTATTTTTTGATTATTGACTTGTATGATAGTATCACCCGGCAATAAACCGACCTTTTCAGCTGCACTGTCTTTTATGACATTCCCAATAACTGGAGGTGTGTGATAATAACCTTCTATATAAAAAAACATCGTCAAAGCCATTACAGTAAATATAATATTTGCAAAAGGCCCTGCAAAAACTACTGCTGCTTTTTGGTATCGCGGCTTTATATGAAATGAGTATAACTTTTCTTCATCAGTTAACTCTTGTTGCTTAGAAGGGATACTTGCTTCATTTGCATCCCCTAACATTTTAACATAACCACCAAGAGGAATAGCACTTAACTTCCACTTAGTGCCAGATTTATCATTAAAGCTAAAAATTTCAGGACCAAAGCCTATAGAAAATGCCTCAACCTTCACTTTACAAATCTTAGCAACAATATAGTGACCATATTCATGGACAAAAACTATAATAGAGATTATCAGGGAAAATGACAAAAGGTAATATGCTGTATCACCAACAAAACTAAAAACTGTACCCACTGTATATTTAAATCTTAATTAAATATTAATTATATTAGAGCATACATTGCTTGACAAGTGTTTAATTTAGCCTTTAAATTAAAAAAATTTTGATATGTATGGTAGGCAGCCTTTTGTTAAGGAAAAAATTAATGTATAGAAGTTGGCACAGAGGTTGTAAAGAAACCGATATTCTTTTAGGATATTTTGCATCAAAATACCTCAATACATTTTCTTTATACGAGCTGATAGAGTACGAAAAAATAGTTGATCTTGATGATCATGAGTTATACTGCTATATAACTAACAAAAAAGATCTCCCTTCCAACTTAGACGAGAGAATATTTAGTTTGATTGTTTCTTTGCGTGTTCAAGATTAGTTATAATTTTATTTACTCTATTTAACATCTCAGTATACTCCATTTTCTTTTGATTCCTATATTCTGTATATTCTTGATTTATTTTATCCAGCTGTTTTGTTAATTCTTGAATTTGATCTTCAAGTGTCAGAGCTGCAAGTAAAAAATTCAATGAATCTGAACCTTTACCTCCGGTCTTTTGAGATATAGAATTAACTAATTTATTGAAACGATTAACCAAATATAGCAAATGATCTTTCTTTTCACTCTCACAGGAAATCTTATACTTATTGTTACGTATAGTGATTTCTATTGTCTTCATTCTAGCACTTCAACCTCTATTCATTCACTAAGTTAGATAGACTTTGACTACTACGAAAGTATACTTTAAAGTACTTATTCTTTTTTAACTTACTTGATATAGAACTATTTACTACACTATAGCTCCTAATTGAAAAAGAAGCAAATCCCCTAAACTCAATCCTATCATGATTTCTTAGTGTTTCTGAAAGCATTGCAAAGAATTTATCAACCACTGCTATAACTAGCACTTTGTCTAAAAAAGAATACTTCTCCACAATTTTTTTTATTATATCAGACTTCGTTGCCATGGCAAAAACACATCTTTCACTTAGCAGACAATATTATTTTATATTCTTCAGTACCTAACACTTTAGCTTCTATTTTTTCCGATATAGAGAACTTTTTACCCTCTGGCAGATTTTCTTGTTCTATTAACATAAATACATCATTTTCAGCTTCAACAATTATTCCATTGTCTTCCTTTTTATTTACAGTAACTTGTATTTTATCACCTACTTTGACTTTTTTTATTAATTCTTCAAGGGGATCATGCTCTATTTGCTTTACACCAAGATAAATTTTTGCTCGGTTCACATTAGCTCTTATTATTTTTGCTTCTATCTGATCACCTACATTGTACTTCTTAATTTCATCTGAGCTGTGCTTAGACCAACTTAAATCCCTTGCATATATTGTTCCTTCCACGCCTTCACTTGCTTCAAGGTTATCAAAAGTGATAGATAGATATGAACCAGTATTATTTTTCACTTTACCAGAAACAACAGAGCCAATAGGGTATTTATTGATCATCACTTGCCAAGGGTTATCTGTACACTCTTTCATACTCAAGCTCATTCTATTTTTTGTAATATCAATGCCTAGAATTTTGACATGTACCTCTTGTCCCCTTGTTACAAGACTACTTACTGGTAAACTACTCCTAATCCAAGTGATCTCTGATGAGTGAACTAAACCTTCAACTCCAGGCTCAAGTTCAACAAATAACCCATAATCTTCTATACTTGTTACATGACCCTTATACACGCTACCAATCGAATATTTTGATTCCACATCCTTCCAAGGATTATCTTCTAATTGTTTCACGCCCAAAGAAACCTTAGCACCCTCTCTATCGATTTTTATAATTTTAACTTTAATGTTCTGTCCGCATGTGAAAACTGCTGATGGATGACTCACTCTAGTCCAAGATATATCCGTAATATGTAATAAACCATCTATAACCCCTGCTTCATCTGACTCGTGGATACCAACAAACACGCCATAATTGGTAATGCTTTTTATCTTTCCTTCTATTACGTCACCTTCACTTAAAGACTCTAAAAACTTAATTTTTCCGCCAGCATGTGATTTCTCTAATACCAATTTTCTTGATACTACAATATTGCCTTGCTTCTTATCCATTTTAAGAATAATGAACTTTTGGTCAGTATCAATCAGATGATTAGCATCTTTTACTTGCTTCAAATCCACATGACTCAGTGGTAAAAAAGCACTAAGCCCATCACCTAGATCAACAATAAAACCACACTTGATTGAGCGTTTTATCACTCCATCCACTTCAGACTTTGTAGCCATATCTGATTCTAAATTATTCCACTTCTCATCTTTAATTGCCTTTTCACGACTGAGAACAACATTACCATTATAGTCTTCAATTCTTTCTACGTATGCCTTGATTTTGGAGCCTATTGCAATTTCATCGCCACTAGCAAGTTCCTTTATAAGAATTCTTCCATCAGATTTCAAGCCAATATCAACTACAATATCATTAGTGTTTATTCTTGTAATCGTACCTTCAACAACACAACCTTCTTTTATCTTGTTAACAAAGGAATCTCCAAATAAACCATCGTCATTACCTTCAAATAAATCTTGATTTATATCTTCTATAAATTTATTGGATGATAATTTTTTAATAATAAACGGCAGATTGACAGAAAGATTGTTGTTATTCATTTAATTTTATATTTGTTAGAATTCATATATTATATAACATTAGAGACTAGTGACAAGTGATTTCTCAAACATAACTTAGAATTTATAGTAATAATATTATATGCACGCTATTGAAAACAAAAAATGGATTAAGTCATTTTCTAGAAGGTCTAGGCTAAACTCTAGTACTAATCAAGCATTTGAGCAATATTCTATACAAAGCAGTCAAGAGTACATAGAAAAAATCATAAATTCACACAAAAGAATATGGGTAGAAATAGGTTTCGGCAGCGGTGAAAATATGCTTCACCAAGCTAAAAATGAAACTGAAGTGTTACTTATAGGATGTGAGCCTTATTTAAAGGGGGTTTCCAATTTGTTAATGGATGTAAAAAAGCATGACATAACAAATATTCTAATATGGGTTGAAGATGCAAGAAAACTGCTTATCAATTTTCCTGATAACAGTATTGAAAGATTTTTCATCTTATTTCCAGATCCGTGGCCAAAACGAAGCCATCATAAGAGACGTTTGATTAACATAGAATTTTTAAATTTACTAACAAAAAAAATGTTAAAAACAGGGGAGATACTAATAGCAACTGATCATCAAGATTATGCAAAATGGATAATATCACATATAGAACAATGCCATTGCCTGATGTTCACAGAAACGGATTTTTCCAATTGTCCTATTACCAAATATCACAAAAAAGCACTCAAATATCAACATGAAGTAAGATTCTTTAAAGTAAGGTTTACTAGACCTCTAGCATTGACTTAGTATTTATTATACAATCAACCATTAACTAAACAGTTTTATGCATAGAATACTGATTTTACTATTGGTAATATTGCCACTTAAGTTATTTGCCACTGATATTGAAATTATTGCTGATGTAAATGGCGAGCCAATTTCAAATCTAGATGTTGAAAAACGCATTAAGTTAATCACTTCATTGTTTGGCAATCAAAATATCAACCCAAGAGAAGTGAGGTCTCAAATATTGCAACAACTAGTAGATGAAATTATTATTACTAATGAGTCGCATAGGTTAAATATAAAGCTCAGCGATGAAGAAATAAACAATTCCGTTGTATCATTTTTCACTCAGAATTTTGAACTCAAGGCGGAAGAAGTCAGTCAATACACAAAAAAGCATGATATAGACCTTAAAGGGTTGACCAAACAAATAAAATATCAATTATTATGGAATAAAATTATTGAAGCTAGAATTGTTCCATTTATCCATGGAGTAAGTGATGAAGAAGTAGATAATGCTAGAAGGCAAGAAGTACTGAATAGTACTTTAAGTTTAAAACAGATCATAGTCAAAGATTCAGATGGTGCACTAGAAAATCTCAAAAAGCAAAAAGCTAATTGTTCAAATTTTAATAAATTAACAAATGATCTAAAACTACCAAGCATAAAAGAATTTAAAATAAAAATGAGAGACTTAAACCCTGAACTACAGGTTTTATTTAATAAGACAAACATAAATGAAATAGTAGAAATTAAGGAAGGCAGCACTGCAAGACTGATCATGTTATGCAACATCGAAAGTGATAAAATTGATATAGAAGCAATTAAACAGGGAATATACCAACAAAAAATCATGAAACAAAGCTCTATGCTATTTGATGAAATACGTAAAAATGCAATTGTCAATTACCATAAGAATTTTAAATAAGGGAAGAAAAAACTAGAAATTCAGTTGCGGATTAAGCAAAAGAGAAGAAATTCTATTTCCTTACATCATTAATATAATCAACCAATAAGTTAGTACAGCTAGTTAATAAATTGTCATTAATTGTATTGTATTACATACGCTTTAGAAATTAAGAGGAAGAAAGAATGACAGCAAGCGATAGTACTGTGACGATTTGTAGCGTGGATAAATTTTTACAGTATGCAAGTGACGGAAATTTAGAAAAAGTAAAAGAATGTATAAACAAGGGAATTGATGTCAATTCTCAGGATTTTTTTGGTGTTACTGCACTTCATAAAGCTGCAAAACGGAACGAGACTGCAGAATCCCGCATGACTGATGCACAGAAGGTGGTTACAGAACAGAACAAGTTAAAGGTAGTAACAGAGCTTATAAATGAGGGGGCTACGGTTGATCTTCAGGAGAGTACTGGTGATACTCCACTTCATGTGGCTGCCAAAAATAATTACTTAACAATAGTAGCAAAGCTTATAGAAAAGGGAGCTAAGGTTAATTCCCCGGATAGAAATGGAGAAACTCCACTGCATCAATCTGCATCAGAAGGTCATGTAGATGTAGTAGCAAAGCTTATAGATAGTGGAGCTATGATTGATCTTAAGGATAAGTCTGGTGACACTCCACTTCATAGCGCTGCCAGAAATGGTCGTTCATGGACGGTAGCAAAGCTTATAGAAAAGCTTATAGAAAAGGGAGCTACGGTTGATTGTCAAAATGATAATGGTAAAACTCCTCTGTATCACGCTGCAATAAATGATCATTTAAGTGTAATGAATCAGCTTATAAAAGAAGGAGCAAATGTTAATTTTCAGAATGGCAATGGCGAAACTTTGCTACATAAGGCTGCCAGCAGTGGTATGTCACACGCAGTAACAAATCTTATAACAAAGGGAGCTAGGATTGATTTGCCTGATAAATTTGGTAAAACTCCACTGTATCAAGCTGCACTTGAGAGTTACTCAGACATAGTAAACAAGCTTATAGAAAAAGGAGCTACGGTTGATTTTAAGAATGACAATGACGAAACTTTACTACATCAAGCTATCACAAATAATCATTTAAATGTAGTAGCAAGGCTTATAGGCAAGGGAGCAAATGTTAATCACCAGGATAAATCTAAAAAAACTCCGCTTCATAAAGCTGTAGAGCATAAGATGCCAGATGCAAAAGATAATTCTCAAGCTGCAAGAGAGGCACAATTACAAGCGTTAACAAAGCTGATAAGTGACAAATCCAAAATAGTAGCAAAACTTATAGAAAAAGGAGCAGATGTTACTTCTGTAGATAACTCTGGTGAAACACCACTTCATGTGGCTGCTAGATATGGTCACTCACAGACAGCAGCAAAGCTTATAGCAGAAGGAAAAAAGAAAGATATAAATTATGTTAATTCCAAAGATAATTCTGGTGAAACTCCGCTTCATAAAGCTGCAGAATCTAATAGGGAAACTACAGAACAGCATAAATTAAATGTAGTAAGAGCACTTATAGCAGAAAAAGAAACAGAGGAGGAAAAGAAAAATTATGTTAATTTCCAAGATAAGACTCAAAATAAGGAAGGTGAAGCTCCGCTTCATAAAGCTGCTTATGCAGGTTACAAAAGTATAGCAGAAGAGCTCATAAAGAATAAAGCTGATGTCACTGTTCAGGATGGTAAGAAGGAAACTCCGCTTCATGAAGCTACTAAAGTGGGTGCCATAGACGTAGTAAGGGAACTTATAGAGGAGAAGGCAACAAAATTTAAAGAGGAAAAAATAATAGAACTTAACACGGATAATACAAAACCAGAAGAAGTACAGAAATTAGATAAATTAGTAGAGGAAGACAGGGTAAAGTATGTTAATTCTAAAGATGTAGATGGTAGAACTCCGCTTCATAATGCTGCCGAGTTAGGTTACATTCCTGTAGTGAACGCGCTCCTGAGCAATGGAGCTGATGTTACACTTAAAGATAATGGTAATAACATTCCACTTCATGACGCTGCCAGAGGAGGTCATTTCAGAGCAGCAGAAGCGCTTTTGGCAAAAGCATCTGATCCTCATTCAAAGAATACTGACGGTCGCACTCCACTGTATGAAGCAATAAAGTTTGTAAATGATACTTTACCAGAGAGAGTAAAAGAAGCTCTTAAGGAAGATCTTGAGTTTAGAGCAAGCCTAAAAGGAGATACGGGTCCACCAGGCCCAAAGGGTGAAAAAGGTGATACGGGTTCACGTGGCCAGAGAGGTACAAACGGGATAGATGGTGCACCAGGTAAAGATGGTAAAGATGGTAAAAATGGTACAAACGGCACAAATGGTATAGATGGTAAAGATGCAACTCCAGAAGAGGTCGCTAACAAATTGAAGACAGACAGTATGTTTAAAGACAGCATAAAAGGAGATCCTGGTCCAAAGGGTCCAACAGGTCCAGTAGGTCCAACAGGTCCAAGTGGTGGAAGAGGTCAAGATGGTGCACCTGGTCCAGCAGGTAAAGATGGTAAAAATGGTAAAGATGGTGCGCCTGGTACGGCAGGTCTAAGAGGCCCAAGAGGTCCAGCAGGTCAAGATGCAAATCCAGAAGAGGTTGCAACCAGATTAAAGAGCGAAGGTGCTTTCCAGCAAGGTGTTGCAACTAATTTACAGGGCAATGGTACTTTTCAACAAGGTATTGCAACAAAATTGCAGAGCAATACTGCTTTTCAAGGAGGTGTTACAGGTAAATTCAAGGATGGTGGAGAACTTCAAAAAGCTATTGCAGACAATGTTACAATTAATTTGCAGGATAATAGTAATTTTCACAAAGGTGTTGCGGATAAATTGCAGGAAAACAATGAATTTAAAACAAGCATAAAAGGAGATCCTGGTCCACAGGGTCCAACAGGTCAGACAGGTAAACAGGGTATACCAGGTTCAAGAGGTGAAAGAGGTCCAGCAGGTCAAAATGCAAATCCTACAGAAGTTGCTAATGCGTTAATCAGTGGTACATCGAAAGACGTTATTGTTAGCAGTGTTGCAACCAGATTAAAGAGCGAAGGTGCTTTCCAACAAGGTGTTGCAACCAATTTACAGGGCAATGGTACTTTTCAACAAAGTGTTGCTGATAAATTGAAGACAGACAGTACGTTTAAAGACAGCATAAAAGGAGATCCTGGTCCAAAGGGTCCAACAGGTCCAGCAGGTCCACAAGGAAATCCTGGTAGAAATGGTACGAACGGCACAAATGGTGTAGATGGCATGCAAGGTCCAGAAGGTAGACCAGGTAAAGATGCAAATCCAGAAGAGGTCGCTAACAGATTAAAGAGCGAAGGTGCTTTCCAGCAAGGTGTTGCAACTAATTTACAGGGCAATGGTACTTTTCAACAAGGTATTGCAACAAAATTGCAGAGCAATACTGCTTTTCAAGGAGGTGTTACAGGTAAATTCAAGTATGGTGGAGAACTTCAAAAAGCTATTGCAGACAATGTTACAACCAGTTTAAAGGATGATGGTGATTTTCAAAAAGGTGTTGCAGATAAATTGCAGGACAATAATGAATTTAAAACAAGCATAAAAGGAGATCCTGGTATACAAGGTCCAGCAGGTAAAGATGCAAATCCAGAAGAGGTCGCTAACAGATTAAAGAGCGAAGGTGCTTTCCAACAAGGTGTTGCCAACAAGTTGAAGATCGATAATGCATTTAAAGCGAGCATAAAAGGAGATCCTGGTCCAAAGGGTGAAACAGGTCCGGTAGGCCCAGCAGGTCCAAACGGCACACCTGGTAAACAAGGTCCAAAGGGTGAAAAGGGTGATACAGGTGAAAATGGTAAACCAGGTTTACGGGGTTTTGAGGGTCAACGAGGATTTTTAGGTTTTGATGGTAGGGATGCAAACCCTACAGAGGTTGCTGACGCGTTGATCAAAGATGATAAATTAAAAAATGCTATTGTTAGCGGTGTTGCAAGTGATAAAACGTTGCAAGATAGTGTTGCCAGCAATACAACTTTGCAGGGTGGTGTTGCCAGCAATACAAATCTACAAGATAGTGTTGCCGGTACATTGAAAGTAGATAGTAATTTTCAAGGTGATATTGCAGATAAATTGAGGGTAGATGGTAATTTTCAAAGCAATGTTGTGGGTAAATTAAAAGACGATGCTAAATTTAAAGAAAGCTCAAAAGGAGAACCTGGTAAAGATGGTGCACCAGGTAAACAGGGTGAACCAGGTCCAGCAGGTCCAAGGGGTGAACCAGGTCTACAGGGTGAACCAGGTCCAGCAGGTAAACAGGGTGAACCAGGTCCAGCAGGTCCACAAGGTGAAACAGGTCCACAGGGTGAACCAGGCTTACCTAATAATAATGCAATGGAGCTTTTAGAGCTAGAATCTACTAGCGGGGTAGGAGACAACCATGATAGACATAAAAGAACCCTTAGTAGCTATCAAGCATCATCCGGTACGTTTCATATCATAAAAGGAGAAAATTATGGTGAAATCAGCAGTGCTAGGGTAGTAGATAATAAAGACACTGTTGTTGGAGATTTTGCAGATATTGGATACTTTTTTTACGATAATACGTTACATGTACGCAATCATATTACTGGTACTAGTATAAGAATACCGCAGGAATTCAACTTTTTAAGAGTTGCAGAAGATAGTGAGGGCACATTGAAGTTTGCATTATGTAATAGCCTAGGAAATTTGCTTTCTGAACATAAAAAATATGACCCAGAATACAGACAATTACCAAAATTCGTTGAAGTTACCCATGTATCTTTAGACAAAGGAGACATTGCCAACAAATATCACCGATATCATGATCACAACTGGAAGGCAATATTTCATCTTAAAGGAAACTCCTCAGGAGGAGCTGATGTGTGTGAGATTATGCAAGAAGGAAAAAAGGTTGGGCAACTCATAGATGAATTTATTCATTATAAAGGTGACGATCTTTGTTATAAAAATTATCATAATCCAATTCGTGAGTGTTGCTATGGAGAAGATTTATACATTAATTTTGGTAATAGTTTATCAATTCATGGAAATGGTAATGAAGATAATAATGAAATAATCAATCTAGAACAAAGTTTAGAGCGTCTAGATAATTCATGGAACTTTTTGTTTTGAAAATCCTAGGTGTACAGATGTAAAGTTATAAGACCTCCAGAAAGGAATCAAAAAGCACAGAGATTATAATGCATCACATACAAAAAAACTGGGTAAGGTCAGTTCATTGATGCAACTTTTGGTAAACCGCCGATGCAATCACGGGGAACGATATAGTACGTTACCGGATCTATATTAGGAATCACATCTGGATTAGAATTGTTCATATTTGGAGCACTACTAGTTTCTTTAGACATATCTGGTAATAATGATCTTAAGTATTTTGCACAGTCATCCGGAGTGCAAACAAACTTCATAAGGGAGTGTTAAATAAACTGTGTCAAACCACATTTTTAGCTCAACTCAATTTTCAATCTTCCAGGAAAGAAAATGTCAAGCTGAGATATGGCTACTGCCCAATCATGCACAGGCATCGTCCATTTTTCCTCTGCCTTCTTTATAGCACAATATACCAACTTATACAAGGCATTTATGCTGGTAAATGAGCCCTTGGTC
>NZ_JACVWV010000014.1 GCF_014534705.1 Wolbachia endosymbiont of Pentalonia nigronervosa
CATTATATATCTTATTGCATTAATAATCGCTCTAATATCGTGTTTTCTTGGCCTTCCTATTGCCCCTTGTGCAACGTATGGCTCTAGTATTTCCCATTCTTTGTCACTTATGTCACTTGGATACATTTTTTTACCTCTTAATTCTACATTTGCTTTAGTATATTTATCTTTTCATTTCTTTTCAAGACATCTTCTTAGGAATGGATTCTTTCGACACTGGAGGTATATTTGATGTACACTTACACCGTGCTCCAACCGACAGAAATCCTGACGAGGACTGGTAAGCAGCGATATCATGAAGCCTCCTTGGAGGCATAACCATTAAACTAAGCATATAAATTAAACTCACAAAGACTGTACAGTTGCAGTCTTTGTACTCTTTTTCTATTAAAATATAGGAGGTTTTATTATGAGTACTAAATCTTTCTCTAATGATGTTCAAAGTTTTGGCGAGGGTTTCGCTGAGGGTTTTAAACAGGGAATCAATGAGGTAGAAAAGGCGTATGAAAGCGCTTTTTCTTCAATAGCTAGTTGGTTTAAAGGCAACATTAAATCAGCACAACCATCACAGTTATCTAAACCTATATATAACACGGAACACCCTGAAGTTTCAAAACCCATTAACATTCAATTTAGTGATACTTCACACCTTGTTGATGATACAGATCAGCATGTACACGACATAGCACCAAGATCTTTTTTTGATCTGTATCCAGAAATATATTCATGTGACGAATACGGCCAACCTATGTATTACGATAGTACATCTGATGACTACAATATCAGTGACTTACCTGACGGAACAATAATCGACAGAACAAGTATAGGGGGGAATATGCCAATAGGATTTCGTCTTCCTTCTGATCAAGCATCGGAAGATTCCATTTCACCTGGAGAATACGAAGATAACTCTTTCCGTGGCCCACACGCTGCTTCTACTGATGTATGGATATAATTATTATATAAATCCACAAATTGTCTATTAAATATAAGAGGTTTTATTATGTTTTCTGATTTTACAAATGCTGATTTATTAACGGACACTGATTTACTAAAAAGCCCGGTTTCTTATCCGGAATGGATGCTTCCTGTACTGGAGATATATTTGACGCATAAGGCTCGTGCGGAACTAAAAAATGCCAAGGAAACGATTACTCCGAAGATATAAACAACCTCTGGCCTTTTATAACACCGCAAACTTCTGCCTATTATATGTCTCAATTAAATCTACAAAGACTGCACAGTTGCAGTCTTTGATATCTTAAATAATGGAGGTTTTATTATGAATGATCTTATTATGAATACTGATTTCTTTGACAGCTCAGTTTTTCAAGCAAGAAACTACCCACCTTATGGAGACTTTCTGGACCCCCATAGTGTAGATGTGTGGCATCATTCAGATCTCCTTTAAAATCTTTAAAAGGATTTTTTGTGAGCTTTTTTTTTAATAATATTTTAACTAATATAAATAATGGAGGTTTTATTATGATTGATGTTATAAATAATGATGCTGAATCTTTAAGTTTAGCTAATAAAAAATTTTTTGAAGATATGGGGATAGAGTGTCTAAAGAAGGCTAATACACCCCAAAAATGTAATGTCAGCGACGCTCAAATATATGAGTGGACAAAAGACATCAGTCCACTTGAGTTGCAGAACAGGCTCAGCGGTCAGCAGTCAACTACATCCCGCTTACATTCAGAAACTGATTATGAGGCTCTGGGCTCGGAATCACTTACTGAAAATATTGATTCTGATCCAGAAATAGATTTTTTATATTATAATAATGATATACCTGATAACTACTACGTACATGAATACGAAGGCGACATTGCATCGCGTGCGCTGTATTAAAGTGGTATGACAACGCTTTTTTTTATATGTCCATTAAGATATAGGAGGTTTTATTATGTTTTATGATATTGATTTTATGAATGCTGATTTCTCTGAAAGCTTAGGAATGGATTCTTTCTATACAGGAGGTATATTTGATGCACGCATACGACATGATTCACCACCACCTGGCGGCTACGATGAAAGCGTACCTGGAGATGGGATGGAAGACTAGTATCTCTGATATATGCGGACATAGATAATACCGCTGAATTTTCTGTTATCTACCACAAAGACTGCACAATTGCAGTCTTTGTACTCTTTGTCTATTAAAATATAGGAGGTTTTATTATGAGTACTGAATCTACTTTTAATATTGAAGAAGATAGGTGTAATTCGGATACACCGACACCTACCGAAGCTGCAGGAACTACCGAAGATACTCCAGCACCTACCGAAGATGTGGTAACCACTACAGATATGCCAGCACCTACTGAAGCTGCAGGGATTACTGAAGATACGTCAGCACCTACCGAAGCTGCAGGAATTACCGAAGATACTCCAGCACCTAAATCTAGAGAAGAGGTAGCTTGGTATCTAAGTCTAGGCCTTGGAAGGATGCCCAATGATCAGGAATTAGACGAAGCTATGGGAATTACTGCAGATACGCCAGCACCTGATGCAGATGCAGAAACTACTGAAGCTATGCCAGCACCTGATGCAGATGATGCAGGAACTACTGCAACAGATACATCAACACTTGATGCAGATGCGGGAATTACTTCAGATATGTCAGTATCTGCTGCAAATGTAGAGTCTAATGCAAACGACATATTGTAAAGATCTTTAAAGGAAAGAGTTGCGAGATTTTTTTTTAATATATTTTTTTGGAGATTTTATTATGTTTTATGATATTGATTTTATGAATTCTGGTCTCTTTGAAGGTTCAGAAATGGATTCCTTCGATACTGTAAGTATACTTAATGTAGAGATGAGTAATGTTTTTGATGAAGAGTGAGAAGGTTAAATCATATAAACAAACAGTGATATGCAGAACATCACAGAATTCTCTGCTACCTACTGATATGTAATTATTATTATATATTAATTAAATCTACAAAGGCTGCATAGCTGCAGTCTTTGTACTCTTTGTATCTTAAATATAGGAGGTTTTATTATGTTTTATGATATTGATTTTATGAATACTGATTTTTCTGAAAGCTTAGGTTACTACACTGGAGGTATATTGAACGTAAACGATGAAGAGGAAGGCGACATTATGCCGAAAGCGCCAGCAGAAATAAACCCATACGGAGCTATTTAAAGTGGTATGACAACGCTTTTTCTTTATTTACAAAGACTGCACAATTGCAGTCTTTGTACTCTTTGTATATTAAAATGTAGGAGATTTTGTTATGAATACTGATCTTTTCTATACTAATATTGCAACTGTGTGTGATGATTCCGGCTACTGCCAAGATGACTCTTATGATTATGGTGGATGGTTTCCCGTCAATGTTAACACCACAGAACACATAGATCTGATTGCGCGCTGCAAACAAACAGCAAGATGAGCCGGCAAACAAATTTATGAGAGCGAGAGCTCTGCTTTGGTAAAGAGCTAAGGTTATGATAAGGCACGATATGTCTACTAACATAAATATTGGAGGTTTTGTTATGAACGATCTTATTATGAATACTGGTTTCTTTGACAGCTCAGTTTTTCAAGCAAGAAACTACCCACCTTATGGAGATCTGGATCCCCATAGTGTAGATGTGTGGCATCATTCAGATCTCTTTTAAAGATCTTTAAAAGGATTTTTTGTGAGCTTTTTTTTAATATATTTTTTTTGGAGGTTTTATTATGCTTTATAAGATTTATTCTATACTCAGGGGTATAAATAATCTGATCACTGGGAATAAAGAAACAAATCAGCTTTTGGAAAAGGCGAAAAAAGAACAACCTGCTGCTGCAGAACAACAACCTGCAGATACAACTAAAGAACAGCCTACTGAAGATGCACCTACAGAACAACCTGCTGCTGATACTAAAGAACAGCCTACTGCTGATGCACCTACAGAACAGCCTGCTGCTGATACTAAAGAACAACCTGCTGAAGATGCACCTACAGAACAACCTGCTGCTGATACTAAAGAACAGCCTACTGCTGATGCACCTAAAGAACAGCCTGCTGCTGATACTAAAGAACAACCTGCTGAAGATGCACCTACAGAACAACCTGCTGCTGCAGAACAACAACCTGCAGATACAACTAAAGAACAGCCTGCTGCTGATACTAAAGAACAACCTGCTGAAGATGCACCTACAGAACAACCTGCTGCTGCAGAACAACAACCTGCAGATACAACTAAAGAACAGCCTACTGAAGATGCACCTACAGAACAGCCTGCTGCTGCAGAACAACAACCTGCAGATACAACTAAAGAACAGCCTACTGAGGATGCACCTACAGAACAACCTACTGAGGATGCACCTACAGAACAACCTACTGAAGATGCACCTAAAGAACAGCCTACTGAGGATGCACCTACAGAACAGCCTATTGAAGCTGCAGGAACTACTGTAGATACGTCAGTACCTGCTGCAAATGTAGAGCCTAATGCAAACGACATATTGTAAAGATCTTTAAAGGAAAGAGTTGTGGGATTTTTGCAATATATATTAAATCTACAAAGACTGCATAGCTGCAGTCCTTGTACTCTTTTAATTAATTGTTCTGCATTGAAGTTTTAGTGATTGATGCAACAGAAACACCAATCGACCGACCAAAAAAGCAGAGAAAATGCTATTCAGGAAAAAAGAAAAAACACAGCATAAAAACGCAGGTAATTACCGAAAAGCAAGTAAAAAGATAATCTGCACGTCAAATGGTAGGAAACATGATTTTTGGCTTTTTAAAATGAAAAAAAGCCACTTTCTTCTCTGATGGCAATTTTGTTGTCCTCAGCTGCAGTGCTCGCTTGCACTTCTCCTAAAAATTTCTTACCATAAATTGAATTTGAAGAAAGTCTAATGATGTGGCAACTGTCAACAAAAATGCATGGCACTGGTAATAATTTCGTCATCATAGACTCACGTTTAGCAGATCATATAAATAAGGATTATAAAAGGATAGCTAATGACAGTAATTGTGATCAAGTTATAGTTGTTACTAATTCCAATGTTGCAGATTGTTTTATGCATATTTATAACGCTGATGGTAGTAAAGTTGAAACGTGTGGCAATGCAGCGCGTTGTGTGGGATATTTGATCATGCTGGAAAAAGGTACTGAATATGCAACTATTGAACTGATGCATGAACGGATTTTAGAATGCTTTAAAGCAGGTAATAAGTCCATCAAAATCAATATGGGGAAACCGTCACTTAAGTGGTATGAAATTCCTCTATCAACTGAATGTGACACTCTCCATTTACCGATAGAACTTGGAGTATTAAAAGATCCAGTTGCAGTCAATATTGGTAATCCTCATATGATCTTTTTTGTTGATAGTATAGATAAGGTACCATTGTTAAACTTAGCACCACAACTAGAAAACCATATATTATTTCCTAAGAAAACTAATGTCAGCATTGCACAAATAGACAAATCAGGAGAAATAAATTTGCAGGTCTGGGAAAGGGGTACAGGTATTACTGCATCGTGCGGTAGCGCCGCTTGTGCAGCTTTTGTTGCATCTGTATTACGTGGATATATTACTGCTCAACAGACTTCAGTGAACTTTCTTGGAGGTAAATTATCTATCGAGTGGACAGATAATGTATTTATGACTGGTGATGTTGAATTTATTCAATGATCTCTTCATTTGTGCTTTCAATCCTATCACTTAACTCTAACTTAATTATATTATTAACCTTATCAAAATAATCAGCAAGATCTATGTAATCCTCATCAGTATAATCTTCACCGGATACTTTCTTCTCAGCAAATAAACTCTTCAATTCATTAAAATCTTGCAGTACAACATTTCTCTCTACATAGCTCAGATCTGATAATAATAGACTGACTGTCAATAAATCCTTACTGTCAACCTTTGAAAGATCATTGAGATTATCTAGAATACTAAATATATTACTTTTTTCCTGTGCAATCTTTTTATCTTCTGCATCAAATAATTCCTGATCACCTATGAGCTTCTCATACAAAGCTTCATTAAGCTTAATGAAATTGATATCATCCGATTGAATATTATCCAATAACATATCTACTCTTGCTCTGCGTGCATTTATAACATCATTATAATCACTTAGTTTTATATCACCTTCACCATCTTGTTGCAATTCATAGTAACCAAATCCTTTAAAGTTTTTTTTGTTATTTACCATCACTATTCCTCTTTATCTGAATCTATTTCCTTATTCTCATCAAACAACGACGACAGATCCATATCTCCAAGTTCTTCATTTGCCTTCCTTCTTGCTGCTCTTTCAGCACGCTTCTTTTTAGCGTCCGCATCTTCTAAAGAGGATCTTCTTATTTTGTCATTACTACCTGACGACGGTGGATTATTCGGTGGTGCATTATTCGGCTTATTATATGGATTCTCATCAGCCTTACTTCTTCCCGGCATTACTTTCTTACCAATAGTATATTCGTAAAGTTTGTCTAAGAATTCTTTTCTATGTATTTTTGCCATATAAAGCAAGTCATCCTTATAGTCAATGTTTTCTGTGTAAGGCTTGGTCTTTTTATTTTGACTACCTGCATGCCCTATGGAATTAATACCATGTTCCCAAGTAAATTTTACAGCATCCTCTAGTGTGTAACCTAAATGTGACCCTACATATCCCTTAAAGTAACTCAAATACCTATCAAATTTCCTATGTGTAATATCTCTTTCATCAACTCCAAATGCTTTGTAAATTTTCTTCTCAAAGTGATCAACATCGTCTTTAGGTGATGTAATAAATTTTGTTGCTTCAATACTAACATTGACAAGCTTTCGCGGTGCCTCAACAGCATATTTCAATATTCCCCCAACTACTGGCGTTCTTCCTAAAAGATTACCCGCTCCTTTAGCAATTTCATTAGGTAAATGCCCAGCCCACTTACCAAAAACATCAAGTTTCATCCCAATCTTATGCTTAGGCATTTCAAGAAGTTGCATTAAGCTCACTTCTTGCCCTCCAAGCTTAAATGTAATCTGAGAGAGTATACCTCCGCCTTGATACATACTAGATATGCTGTATACACTATATCCACCACCAGCAAGGTTCGATCCTAATTCTTGCACAAATTTACGCATAGAAAACATTAAAAATGAAAGCAAGAACAATATAAATATCTCTTTTGCATTGATTAAAATACTTCTCTTAATATCTTGCACTCTTTGATAGTCACCATCTTCTTTATATTTTTCATCTAATGTCACTAATCGACATCCTCCACCCTGCATAATTACTTCTTGTACAAAGGCTTTGACCTCTCTTTTTAAGTCAGAATGTACAATGCCCTTCTTATAGTCATTCATTATTGCTCTGTAATCAACACACTTACTATTACCTTTTGTACAAAGCTCTGTTACCCTCGAATTTATGTCTATTTTCTTGTCTATACTGTGAACAAGCAACATAATGTCAAACTTATCTAGCGCATGCGATAAACTATTTGCCAAACGTACCAGGTCTTTCTTATCACACTTATCATCAACTATTATGTCTTTTTCTGTTATATAGTGGTCAGCACCAGAGTGCTCAGAATCAGAGTGATCAGAATCAGAGTGATCAGAACCAGGCATTGGGTTAAAGAAAGGATAATCTAAATACCGGAACCCTTTTTTCTTATAATCTGGTGGAATAGAAATATATCCAGCACCACCTGTGAATTTTACTGTACCACCTTCCCTGCTTATATCTTCTATACCTTCTATATTCTTATCTACATTAAGGGGAGAAGCTTCTTTCCCGCCAGTAATAATACTGTATGGCACGAAAACCTGTCCCGGAGTCCAACTAAAATATTCCTTATCCATAATACAAAAGCCTCCAAGCCATTTTGGAGCGCATAATTTAACTTCCAACCACTTATTATAACATACAGTAAAACCTAACTGCCTATAAAAAATGTTCATTATCATTGCAGCTAATAACGATAGTAAAGTAAAGATCATTATTGATTGCAGGCAAAAACTGATGCAAAACTTGATCCAGCCTTCAAAAAGGCTTTTCAATTGTGAAAATAAAATGGAAATTAAAAACAATGGCATTATAGCTATGAGGAAAGCTATGCCTATAAAACCAGAGAGAAAAATAATAAAAGCATATAAACATAACAAGAAATATAAAATAATCCCGACAAAAATTGCTGGGATCATCAGAATGCTCGCCCACATTTGATAGTGAAAAAATGCTGCAAACTTCTTCCATACTGAATAAGCAAAGAACTTATCAAACATATTTCCCATGAAACTAAATAATGTCGTAGTATCTGCATTGGGAGCAAAACTAGTAATTACTTTGATCAAATACTCAAGACCATCCACAAATAAAATCAGGAAATGGTTATAGAAAAAATTAAAACTTCCAGGAGATATCAATACCACCACTAGTGTGATTTTCATCATTCTAATAAGCATATCCTGCTTGGTTTCCTGTACCATGCCAAAAAGATAAAGAAGTGATGAAATTACCACAAATAAAACAAGTAACGAAACTACAAAGTTATGAAAGCTCTTCCCTTGAGATATATTTACAAACATTTCTTGTGCAGCTGCATATCCGTTATCGTTGCCATAACCTTCACAACCTTTGTCACTATAGATCAATAAAGTGCATTTTAAGTAGTTATAAACATAATCAAAAATTGTACCTCCACCAGGCTTATTAACCCCACTTAAAAACTCTAATGAATAACCACCTGCATTATCAAAATAATACCTATCCAATATTTTGACATATATTTTCCATCCTTTCATGTCTTTTAATTTGATAGAATTACAGTTTCCATCCTTTATTTTGTCACTCTCCATTTTTAAGGTAAAAACTCGATCTCCACCCTCTGCAATGGAGTCATAACCTAAGTGTACTGTAGGAAGTACAGGATAGCGCATGTGTTCCAAAGTATCGTTAGGATTTTCATAAGACGCACCTTGAGACCCCTCACCTTTTGTGTTTTTTGCAAATAAAATGTAAACACCATTACCATTAGTGAACCAACATGGAACACCACGTAATGCAATACTTTTGCTGTTATCTTCATTAATGCACTTACAATCTACACTGCAACTTGCACTGGGATTGCTTGAAATATTTTCTTTACTAGATTCATAACCACTACATACTAAATTAAAGCCTGGTAAACTGTTGTCACCTGGTTTCCCTTCAAACTGAGTTGTATATTTCAATTGTTCTAATTTTTTCAAATCTAGATGATCCTTATTTGATTCCTTAACATTGTTATGAGCCCATGATGTCCATGCACCATTTACCCGAATCACTAAATTATCTCCGTTGGTTACTAATCCCGTATCTTGCCACCTCACAACCTGATTAATGTGAAAACCATAATTAAATTCGTTAGTGTTAGGATCGATAAACTTGTTATCATCTGCAATAAATGCGGCTTTATTATCACTTGCAAAACGAGCACCTACTGCAACAGGTTCAGGACCAAAATAGTCAGCAGATATACATCTTGGAAAAGGCATATCACCCTTACTACAACCTATTACTAATACATAAGCTGCAAAAAGCAACAACCTAAATCCATACTTGCTTAAACACGATCGCATATCTACATTTTCTCTACATATAGAAAATAAAACTTTACTTTAAATACCTTTTTAATTAGTTACTACATGATATCATTTATTCACCTTTCTCATTATTTTCATCGCTGTCACGACTGGAAATAGTCTCTTCTCCAGAAGCTCTCCTGTTACTTTCTCCCTGTGGTTCACCAGAAGTTTTTAGACTTTCACGATTACCCGAAGAAGCTTTTGGTCCACTTTCTTCTGATTTCTCTGGTTCACCTTTTTGCTCATTTCCTGAAGGAGACTTAGCTTTATATTCAATTTCATTTGGTGTTTTTGCTGATGCTCTTCTGATATTTCGTATCCCTTGCTGTGTACCATCATCAAGACCCACTTGTGATAATACAGATTGCGATGCATACCTAGCAGCATTAGTGATAGCACCAGTAATCCCATAACCAGATTGAAAGAGCGCTTGAGCCATACTCTCTGATATCATTACAAAAGCTTCCATTGCGCTAGCAATAATCAAAAAAATGACAGCTTGAACTAAATCTATCGGTAATGCTGCAAATGTTCCACTATTCCGCACTCCATCACTTAATGCATTACCAACACTAGTACCAGCACTATATCCAAGAGGTAATATTGATTTAAAAATACAGAAATCATAATCTAGAAAATTTATGCTAATTAAACACTGATAACATGCAGAAAAATTTGTGAGATTATATAAAACTACATACATCAATTGATTTAAAAGAGACAAAGATGAAAACAAAATCACCGGTTGCACCGTAACATGAGCTAACGTTTTTATCCAACTCTCAAACAAGGGTTTAGTTTGTTGAAATAGAATAAATACAATAAATAAAGGTGTTAACGAAAGTAAAAAACCTCCTAAGACAATAGCCATAATATACTTTAATATAGCACTAACCATACACTTTAAAAATTTAAAAGTAGAATAAAGTATTGCTAAAAATGCTATAAAACCAAATGGGCCAGAAAGCATCAGCGATAAAAACTTCAGCCAAGTTTCCCCTGTAAATAATACTCCTGCCGTTATATCTAAAAATGCAAAATCTTTACTATCTGCTCCTGTGTAACCAGAAAAACTGTTCACAAGATAATTACTTCCTCCAATAAAAAACATGGATAATTTTTCACCAAAAAGCTCCCAACTCTTATCACTGAAAACAAAAGCTATAAATGCTATCTTGGTAATCCTGACAATAAAATCATGTTTACTTAAATATAATGTTCCCAACATGTAGCCAAGAACAGAAAATATCACATATAAAGTAAGTAAAGCTCTCACTGCTTGCAGTAGACCTTTCTTATAACCCATATATGCCTCGCGAACAGTACTTGCAGTACTATCTTTATCTTTTCCATCTCCTTTTACAAAATTAAATATCTTATTTACATTTGACGAAATAAAATCATTAACTTTTTTTTGCATGAATAAGTTTACTTTATACTTATTATTTTCATAATATTTACCATCTTCATCCAGGAGATCTTTCTTATTTACATTTCTTACCTCAATACCAAAATATATCTTTTTAGGACTGCCAGCATCTAACTTACTTCCATCTATTATATAATAATTAACATTATCCTTTACTTTTTTATCTAAATCTTCCACCTTACGTATATCACCAGTACCGGCAGTAGATGGGTGGTCATCCCCTACATATATATATAGCTTTGCACCATCTTTAAATTCACATGATTTACTCACTTGCACATGATATCCACCACGATTAACAACATAACTACCGTTATTTGCTATTGCAAGCATTACACTACTACCAGGCTTCACATCATTATTCACTAGATAATCATTATTTAATTGCAAAGAAAAATTCTTAAAATCTCTACCAACATGTGAGCACACATTATCACCTTTTGTTCCATCTGCCCTTGGTAGACATTGAGTACCTTTAGCATTAATATCTATATCTGCACGACTATTGTAAGGAGTATTACTATAATCTATATCACTGCTAGCAATTTTTGCAACCAGAGCTTCAGCCCAAGAAGTTTCCTTACCAACAATTCCCTGTGCAAGCTTTTCAAGATACGGATACATATTACACTTACCCCCTACATCATACTCTTCACGCCTTATTGAAGAAATACAATTCCCTATACCTTCTTTATTATAACATATTCTATCATAATAACAATTCAGTTCACTAGATGAGTATTTCTTTTTTTCATTATCATAACACTCTTTCTTCTTTGTTGAATCTTTTTCTCCTGCACATAACTTATCTAGATCTGCTTTATCTAAACCCACCTTATTACGACGTAAATCTAACAATGAACCACTCATCCATTGCACTCCACTATTAACGTTAAAGTGTACTTTATTATCATATGGAGTATATCCATTACCCATTAAAACTTTATATTTTCGTTCCTGCCCTTCTAATGGCTCCAATTTTTTTGCAACTCTCTCATTGTTCTTATCCTTATCTTCATAGTAAAAATTACCTCCTCTACATATTTCACGTGGAGTAACTTTGTTTTTATCATTAGCATCTCCAGTTTTATACCAGTTGTCATCCAAGGTTATATCTTTTAGCTTATTACAATCAATTTTTATTTCCCTGGGCACTAATTTAAAATTCAACTTATCACCAGGATTAACTTTAACACCAGTATCAACATAACGCCTATTACTTACTTGCCAATTGCTACCTACAAATCCTACATTTTTACATACTTCATTGCCATCTAACCCATCAACCAACTTGTCACTGTTAAGATTTTTAGCTCCATCGTAGTCCGGTTCTGAGCCATCGGAACAAAATATAGCTGGTACTAATACTTTTACTGCTTTTTTTTCAGGACAAACATTAATTGATCCATCAATAGTAAACTCTATTTTCTCACCCGAACCAATAATTTGATCTGAATTAACCCAGTGAATTTGAACATTATCATCATCCTTATGTACTGGAACATCTATATTAACACTAGTATTCCGGCTTTGTAATCCAGGTTCAACACAATCCATCGTACAACTAGTTAGTACAAAACATAACACTAATAATAATCTTTTATTTGCCATACTCTTACTTTTCATTTGGTACTTGAGGTTTCTGAGGTCCTTGAGACCTTTGTTGAGGTATTTGAGGTCTTTTACTTAACGCTTGAGCTTGAGCTGGTGCAGAACCTTGTCTTTCTTGTCTACTATGTTCATCCATACCTCCTATTCCTAATAAACTTTGCTTATATTGTCTGCCAGGTTCACTCGATACGTAACTGCTGAACAATGTATCAGATATCTCTGAAGCAGCTTCAAGTAAAGCTTTCATAGCGTGACCTAAAATAATAAAGGCCATAATAGCAGTGATATTAGGTGTCTGTTTAGCAGCATAATAGTGAAAGAGACAAGGTTCAAAAAGCTTCAAATCAATTGACAACATGCATTTAGAACAGACTTCAAAATTAAATATCGAATATACAATATAGTCCATAACTTGACCTATTAATGATACACAAATCAAAAGTATTACCGGATAAATTGCAAACCTTGCCAAATATCCAACCCATCTAAAAAACATTTGCCTGGTATATTGAAATAAAGAACAGATGATAAATATAGGTGCTACAGAAAGCAATAAAGCAATTATTGCAATAGAGGTAACAAAAGAAAAAAGGATATTAAAAATAGCCGAAGATACTACTATAGAACCCCAAATCACCAAACAAAAAGCTATAATACCTAAAGGACCAGAAAATAATAGAGATACTATTAACAACGTTGATTGCCATGATGAAAATCTATTCAATGGCAAATCAAGAAACTCAAAAACATTAACATTCGGATCAGTGCCTCTTAAATTTGCTATCTTTATTAATTGGATTGGGGCATTCACAAATATAGAAAATGCATTATTATAGAAAAAATTCCAACTGTCATCGCGTAGTAGCTGAGTAATAATTGCTATTTTGACACAGACAATCAAAAAATCATGTATAGAAGCGTGGGTCAATCCAAAAAAGTAATAGAGAGTGTAGAGAACGATATAAAGTACCAATAATGCTATTATTGTAGATCTAATAGTGGTTGATTTATTCGACGCCACAAAGCTTTCATAAAGACTTTTTGTTGGGCTATCTCCGCGATCAATAAGATTGCCGGATTTGCTGTCATATTTAGAACCAAAAAATGCTTTTTTTACTCCCGTATCAAAAAAATTATATATTGCACTGAAAGTCTTAACAGGTGGCTCTTTAGCTGTTATGTTAATATTAAAATTACCTTTATTATTTTTATAGTCGCACCCATAATCTTTTATCCCAAAGTATATTTTACCTGTTTTTCTATTCAAATTTTTTATTATATCGTCTATGTGATCATAATCATGAACTTTGCTAATATCCACAGGTATATCATCTGTTATATTCTCACCAGGATTATGCTTTGGTATGCTATCTGCTACATGCATGTAAAGGACGTGATTTGTATTTATACCCTTGTTGTTTAGATTTATATTCCTTTTAACTCTAATATTGTAACCACCTTTACCGCTATCACTTTGATTTAAGTTAAAAAATAACCTTTCACCCTTACTATGATCTCTCTTAATTTCATAATCATAATTAGTCAACATAACACCTGAAAATTTCTCATAGTTCATATATACCATTAGTGATGGTATGTAAGTTTCTGCCTTTTTTGCTTCTGTAAACTTTGTTATAGCCTCAGCTACTTTAGCATAACCATCACTAGTATTACTTAAAGCATCTTCAAGATCTGTAATTAATTTTTGGCTGTCAATAAGAGATTCAAATTGCGCAAGATCTTGAGAATTACATTTGTTATTCATGAGATTTAAAAGATACGTGTCTATCTTACCAACCATATTAGGAAGCTTATTGCAATCTATGGACCCATTTTGCTTGAGAACTTTTTTTATTTCTTCTTTCGTTGCTCTTACCTCATCTTCCTTCATATTATCTGGCCAATACTCTTTACCATTTAACCATCTTCCACCATTTAATACATACTTATTTGGACATCTTTGGCTATCACAGTCTTCCTGATTTAAAACCCTTGCAAAGTATGCCGTTTCTTCTTCACTGCAGGTTTCATCAATTTTTATAGGTCTTTCATCCCCATTACCATTATTTTTACATATTTTATTCTCAATAATACTGAAACTTATTGTATCTCCAGCTTTGAGTTCAAATGGCAATTCTACAGATTGATTACCAGAAAAATAACTAGGATAAATCAAAACGTCCTTACTTACTTCACCTTGTTGGGTACAAAAATCAAGTTCGTTAGCTACTATATCGATTCCCACTACTTTCATTCCCGCTGAAACTTCAACCTCAGAACTAACCCATTTTTGTTGTGTTGAAACTATATTGAATTTTTCATGTACTCCTATATCCTGCGGCCGAATACAATGCTCTTCACAGCCTGAAAGAAGAAAAAATGAAATTATCAATAAAAATCTTATCATAATTTACTTAGGCCCTTTAGATACAATACTTTCATTGCCCTTGCCCCCTCCTTCACCACCAGAATCACCGCCTTTTGGACCAGAAGATCGAGATGCCGATTGCAATTTTTTAGCAGCAGCACTAGCAACTTGACCAGCACCTCCAGCAGCAGCTTTAGCAAATGATAAGGCTTTGCCCGTCATTGCTCCAGGTGTACTACCTGAACCTAATGCTGCTCTATGATTACCAGCAAGTTCAGCAGCCATTCCAGGAAGAATATTGCAGAAATGATAGAATAAAAACAGTATTAAAGTCAGCTTCAATAATTCTCCAATGATAGAGCCATTAAATCCAATGTATGTAAAATCAAACAGGCCAAGTATGCTGCTCTTTTTAAAACTATAATCCTGTAGCATACATGCAAGGGTATTCGTATTGTTTACACAATTATAAGCATCTTCTTTTACTATCTTAAACCACCGTTTTTTACCACCTAATGTTTCTACTATTTTGCCTTTATCTAGTTCTTCTCGCTCGAATTTCAAACCTTTATAAAAGACTTTATCACATGCGATAAACATAAAGGATAGGAATGCAAAAAGAATGACTGGGTACAAGCTATAGGTAATTAATTCTTTTATCCATCCATCAAAATACCCCTTTGTATGTTGAAATAGAACCATAGGAATAAATAATGGTGCCAAGATAACAATTACGCTCAAAGCAATGAGAGATAAAATAAACACATAGCACATCCATAGAACAACCATCATCAGAAAAATTCCCATCAATATAGCAACCAAAGCTACTAAAATCTGCCCACCAGCAAAAATTATTCCTATAAGCGACCCTGCAACGAGCAAAATAGGAGCAGCACCAAGTAAAACAGCCAGCACTGCCACACCTCCAGTACCAATCTTGCCTCCAATTCCTTCTAAAGGAGCACCTAAATAAAACAACATTCTACAATCAAGCCTATCCCAAGGAGCAAGATAGCCAAAATCAACATTATAGTTTCGTCCTTGATACGTAACAGTTTTGACATATTCTTCAGCCTTATAATCACATATGCCTTTACTCTCAGACGATGCTTTCAGTACTATTTCTGACAAGCCATTCGATATTTTTGTCAAATATTCATAATACTTTGACATAGTGTCACCTGTTGTGAAATACATCACTAAGGCGAATTTAATAATCAACATGTATATCTCTTGTGGATTACGCACTCCACCGGACATTACTTTAAGAGCAAATAACACTAGAGCTAACACTAAAGCTGCAGTAACTGTATTTTTTAGATTTCTTTGCGCCACAGATAAAAAGCTTTTACCATCTGGTGAACCTTTACCTGCAACTAAATTATCTAATGATTCTTTTATACATTGCACTACCATAGAAGTTATAGGAACAGGAGCTAGTGAGTTACTCCCTGACTGACTATAACAAGCTTCTGATGTGTATGCGCTAAAACAACCTTTGTCATTATATTTTACAAAAACTTTTCCTTCTGCTTCCTTTTTCCTTATCAGAGTTCTGTAATCATCATCCTTACCAATATAAACCTCTTCTGTACCTCCACCACCTTTATTGCTAAATACCATCACAGATTTATCACACATAGGAGCTTGAGGATCAGGCAGCAACTCTGTACAACCAATATTCACCCCTTTTGGCCAAGGAGTCATACTAATACCCATCCAGCTAACAGTATCTAATTCAACACATAACTTACCCATTTTCTTAACAGCTTTAAACGTCGACCCATGTATTGTCTCACTTTGTCCAGCTTTAAGAACTGTACATTTTAGATCACCATCAACCTGCGGTGCCCATCCTTTGCCAGGATTTCCAAGCTCTTTTTCTCTTATATCAAACTTTTCCTCTATGTCTTCTTTTTTATCGAGAAGTTTACCAAACGTCAGATGATTTCTATTACATATCTCTATATGTTGGCTGTACTGTACACTGTTTTTTGGCCAATAATAATCACTTGGCTCATTATCAGTGATAGCACCCAAAACACCCCTTTCTGTTTCCTTTCCTTTTTCTGTTAATCCATCGTTATCAAAGCATTTAAAGTATTCATCTTCTGTTTTATAATTTTTATCTGTACATTTTGCGTACTCACTTTTACTTAGTGAGAAATCTCTTAGCTTGCCATCATCATTACGCGCAACTGGGTGCCTGACAAAACTATGCTGACATACAACCAACCCACCAACTACTTTCCATACTCCTACAAATGCCGCTATTATTCCAACAATAACAAGAGCAGTAAATATTCCAATAGATGAAACAACTAAAACAATACCTGTCCATACTACACCAATTGCAATAGCCATTCCAGCAAGCGCTGCAGCTGTTTTAAATGCTCCACATTCAGGATCAGAAGCACGGCTAAATTTACCTGTAGAATTAAATCTGCTAACAAATTCAGTCTTAGTACCACTTACTTCATCTGCACAAGCTGGATACGAAAGCAAAAAATCTATATTTAATAAAAATATCGCAATCAATAAAAATGACAGTTTAGTTTTAAACATTTTTCACCTTCTCATAAAATATAGGTAACCATATCTTCGGATTATCTCCTACTTCTTTTAGTATATCATACAATAATAAAACACTTTCTGCACGCCCAGACAATACATTAATTATATCATCTAGATCTTTTAGATCTATTCTAGCTACCACAGCATTAACTCCTTGTTTTACCAAAAAAAATCTGGTACTAGGATCCGTATGTTTTATGAGCACATATTCACGTTCAGTTAACATAAACACATCACGATAAACACTAGTAGCTTTCAGATTTGGTAAAAAAATTTGTGTTGCTGTTTGCTGTACAAGTGTATCACTAATAGCGCTTTTACTTGCATCTTCAACACTTTGGGTAGCAAAAATTACAAAAGCATTTAATTTTCTCAGCACTTTTAACCAATCTTTTATTCTAGGTCCAAAAACCGGATTATCTATCAAAGCCCATGCTTCATCCAGTACTATCATGGATGGAGTGCCATCAAGAGACATATTAATCCTATGAAATAGATAAAGCAGTACTGGCCCAAGAGCAAATGGATCTTTTAATAAATTAGCCATTTCAAAGCCAAATACTCTTGCTTTTGAAAAATCTAATAAATCTTCTTTATTATCAAACACTGCAGCATGAGAACCATTCCCATGCCACATCGAGATTGACCCTGCCAAAGTGTCAGGACCTGCAAGACCTAAAAATGGCACAAGATTACTAAGTGTTCTATCTTCTTGTTTTAATTTGAAATTTCCCTCAATTGCATCGTTAATTCGTGCAATATCTTCAGAAGTAAATTTATTGTTATATACTGAAATTAAAGATTTTATCCACTCCATTAAAAACGTTCTATTGTCTGGAGTATCACTAAGCTGTAACGGATTAAAATTGGTTTGCGTTCTCGGTTCGATGACAGTGTAGATGCCATCAAGTGCTCTAAGGAAAATTTCTGCACCTCGATCCTTATCGAAAAAGAATATTCTTGGAGAAAATTTCATTGCCTGGGCGCAGAGAAAATTCATTAAAACAGTTTTACCTGCACCTGTTGGCCCAATTATCATCGTGTGACCAACATCCCTTATGTGAAAATTGAAAAAAAATGGAGTACTAGATGTTGTGTCAAAAACTGTAACAGCATCCCCCCAATGATTATTAAACTTCTTGCCTACTGGATAGTTATGCTGAGATGCAAATCCCGCTAAATTAAGGCTGCTTATCGTGGCTTTTCTCACTATATAATCAAAATTACCAGGAATTTGCGCCCAAAATGCTGGTTCAAGATTAATTCTTTCTCTGACAGGATAAACACCACAGTTTGAAAGTTCAGATTCTACTAGCGACAAAGCATTATCCAACAATTTAGGACTATTTTCTATACATAAAATAGTCAAATGGTGCTGACCAAAGGCAATTTTACCGCTTGTCGCATCATCAAGTGCCTGGGAAATTTCTGCAACTTGAGAAATAGCTTTATCATCAGATTGTATCATGCGATTTTGTTGCACCTGCATCTTTGCAACTGCCAATTGCCTATTTATAAATTGAAAAGATTGTGTAATGATAAATTCATGAGGAATCTGCAAAAATGTATCGAGCATCCCTGCAGAAGTATGATTGCCATATTCCTTGATACTAATTAACCCGGCATATTTGCTTTCATTATGAGTTACCACTTGTATCGTCTTATGACCAAAGAATAGTCTATGTACTGGTAAATACTTTGATATCTCAGTACCAAGTGGAAATAACGCATTCGTAACAAAGCCACAATTTACAATTCTAGATAAAAACTCCATTATTTCACAAAATAAACCATTAGGAGTTTCTTTAACCTCAAGAATTTTGGGCCCATAATTTCTGAGATTTGTCACTACACGATTTGTCGTTTCTTCTAAGTCTTCATAAATAGCACGCATATCACTTTCCCATGCGTGTTTCGAAGTCACATGTCCAAACTTTTTTAACAGGTATGAGAAAAATTCTATTCCTTTTGCATCCACTCTACGAATGATTGTAATATATAAATCATTAATAAATGATCGCCTGGTGATATTTTTATCTCTCCATTTGCGATTTACGTGACTAGCAAAAAAATTCGGTAGATCTTGATTTGCAAATTCATCAGAAAAAATATTTTTTTTCCGTCTAATAGTATGAAAATATAAGCTCACCGCCGGAGATGAAATACTTCTTAACATCTGATTTCTAATGTTATTTTGTATCACTAAGTCTTCATCATCAGCAGTTTCAAATGCAAAGCCATTCAACTTCACAACCTTAATTAGATAATCTTCCTTGGTCATTAAAGTTGAGCTATTCCAGTAGCAAGAATAAGGGATAAATTTAGCAGCATGAATTTCCCTATCAAGAATAGATCTATTCTTTGATTGAATAGCTTTAAAATTCAGCATTACACGCCTCTAAGTAATGTCATAGGTATTAGCCCCATAATAAAAACGATTCCGACACATCGGACATCTTTGCAATTTTACCATAAATAATTCAATAAACAAGGGTTCTTTTGCTGAAGCTATGTAACCAACCCCATGTATCGCCGGTAAAAGTAAAAGAATTACTCTAAGATCGCTTGTATTAATAAAAGTGACCATGCAAATCATGACGTTCAATATCGCAAACATATAACTTACACCGAAAAGCATCGCTGGCCTTGTCAGACCTTTAAATAATTGATCTGTTTGTATACTACCTGTAGACATCTTGCACCTTTATAAATAAAAGCTTTTATATTAATATCGCACATTATATTAAAATTTCATTGAAATTAGTAGTACTTTTGATAAGATACATTGATTAATAATCTCACCATTAACAATGAGTTGGCCTTTTCAAGAAGCAGAAAAAATACTACAAATATTTCCTGACAAAAAAGAAATAATATTTGAAACTGGTTATGGACCTTCAGGGTTGCCCCACATCGGCACTTTTGGCGAAGTTTTCCGCACTACAGTTGTAGTTAACGCACTAAAGAAAATAGCTCCTGGTATCAAAACTAAAATTATCGCAGTTTCAGATGATATGGATGGCTTGCGAAAAATACCAGATAACGTACCAAATCAAGAGATGCTGAAGGAACATTTAAACAAACCATTAACTATGATACCCGACCCGTTTGGCACACATGAAAGCTACGGGCATCATATGAATTCACTATTATGTAAGTTTTTAGATTTATTTGAATTTGACTATGAATTTAGAAGTGCTACAGAATGTTATAAGTCTGGTATTTATGATGAAAAACTTCTGCTCCTACTCAAAAATTATAATAAGGTCATGGATGTAATGCTGCCATCATTTCGAGAAGAGAGGCAGCAGACTTATAGTCCTTTTTTGCCGGTATGTCCCAAAACTTCTCAGGTTTTACAAGTTCCAGTCACTGAAATAAATGCAGACAAAGGAACAATCACCTATGCAGACACAAACGGAGAGAAGATAGTAGTTTCTGTAACAGGAGGAAGATGTAAATTACAATGGAAACCAGACTGGGGCATGAGATGGGCTGCATTTGGAGTAAATTATGAAGCTCATGGGAAGGATCTGACACCATCTGCTGTACTTTCAAGACAAATATGTGAAATACTTGGTGAAAAATCACCAATTTTATTTTGTTATGAGTTCTTCCTCGATAAAGAAGGCAAAAAGATATCGAAATCAAAAGGAAATGGCATTTCAATTGAAGAGTGGTTAACTTATGCACCAACAGAGAGTTTAGCACTATATATTTTTCAAAGCCCAAAAAAGGCTAAGCGTCTATATTTTGATGTCATACCAAAATCAACCGATGAATATCTAGAATTCGTCAGACGCTATAACATAGAAGATGCAACAGATAGTCCTGTATGGCATATCCACCAAGGTAAAGTTCCAGTTATTGAAACATCAGGTATAAACTTTACTTTACTTTTAAACCTTGCAGCAGCTTGCAATGCTGAAAATAAAGAAATTCTTTGGGGATTCATCTCTACTTATGCACCAGATGTCACGCCAGAAAATAATCAAATGCTTAACCGGCTTTCAGATTTTGCAGTGAGATATTATCATGACTTTATCAAGCCAACAAAGTCATATAAAACTCCAAATGAAAAGGAAAAAAGTGCGCTGTTAGATTTGCAACAAACTCTGCATTCATTATCCACAACAGCAACTGCCGAAGAAGTGCAAACTGAAGTATTCTCTATTGGCAAAAAACATGGTTATAGCAATTTACGCGATTGGTTTCAGTTATTATACGAAACATTACTCGGTCAGAAAACCGGCCCAAGAATGGGATCTTTTATTAAACTCTATGGGATAGATAACACTATTTCTCTAATAAAAAATGCAATAGCTGCAAAGTTATAGCACCCTATAGTTATTAGAAGATGTCTTGAAATCATTTAAGTAGCTAATTTATTAAGCATAACGGTAATCATATTAAAGAAAATATTGGTTTTTGAGGTAAGAGGAGAATGTTCGTAATCTTTGCTCATGCGCCTAAAATTGGAGAGCCAAGCAAAGGTTCTTTCAACTATCCAACGTTTTGGAATAACCTGAAATCCTTCAGCTTCGGGA
>NZ_JACVWV010000015.1 GCF_014534705.1 Wolbachia endosymbiont of Pentalonia nigronervosa
GCTCAGATCCTATTTTACATATTCGACTTTTTTTACTTACAGACGAACCTGATTGGTAATGTTCAGGATTTAAACCAGCAAAAGCTGCGAATTGTCTAGCGTTATCAAAATTATCAACTGATGGCATTTCTGCGACAACAGCAATGGCGGTAAGATGTCCTATACCTTTTACAGTCTTGATGTTTTCTACCATATTTTTCTGGTCGAAATTCTTTTTCTAGATAATTTAAGTATACCTCTATTACCTGAACCAGTAGCTGTAGTGCATCCTCTTCACCCAATAAATCAAAATTAATGTCCAAAAGGTCAGCAGCTATTTGCCTACTCCCCTCATTTCCATAACAATAATATGTTACAAGGTAATGAGAAATTTTACGCAAGAATAAAACATCCTCTGAATTTTTTGTAATTTCATTATCTGCCACAATCTTACGTATCACCTCACTGCCTATCAAATAATTCATACTTACAAAATGATTAAAGCCTGGAATACTACTACTAATCCATCCACACCATGACATCTCCTTATTCATTATTTTATTACATATTTCATTACACATAACCAAAACATTCATATATTCTACAAACGCTAAAGCAACATCCTTGTCTGCTTTTTTGTAACTTTGTTCATTATTAATGCAAGAAAGATATAGCCGATTTTCCGCATCATCTCGATTAATTAGTGCGCGACGTTGCCGCGAATTTTGTTTTAAAAATTTCTCAATCTGAATCAATATACTACCTTGAATGTTACATTCTTCCAGCATCTGAGTAGCTATGGGTTTCATGCAATTATCTTGTTTACATTGCTTATGGAATGACTCCAAATGATTGAATAACATACATTGGCCATTGAAGTAATTTCTAAAATAACGTTCAGCATTAGATTTTTCTTTTAAGAAACAATCAAAATCATTTGCGATGAAACCTTTTATGCTAGCTTGGCTTGACCTTAAAAACCCATTTAGATTAAGTATAAAATTATCGTGTTTAAAATCATACAACTCCTTTATCTTGTTCAGTGTTGCATACGTTATTTCCTCTACTTTTTCTTCGTTACCAAAAAAATTAACGTTTATCTTACTGAAGGAACTATATTTAAAATCACCTTCTTGAGAAAATTTGTCATTGAAATGCTTCAATATATTGCGTGTAGCAATGATCTTATTCTGTATTGCTGTGGTTATTAATATTTCTTCATCAGACCCACCTTGCCCTTGTACCATATCAGGATGATATATTAAGCAAAGTTTTGTAAGTCTATCATAAACTTCTGTTTGAAAGTATTTTCTGTGATCCTCGATGGTCTTCTTGCCTTTTTTAACCTCCCTTAAGTCGTTATCAAGATCAGATAATACGCTACCTAACTTCAATAATTTGAACGTATTTTCTAAAGTCATGCTATCTATTGTTGTTATGTCATCTTTCTTCTGTTCCTGCTCATCAATCAAAGTACTATTACCTTCAAACATTTTACCCCTCCTTTGCCATTTAAAAAAGTATACCAACATTAACAGCAGCAAAAGCACTGCTAATTCTATGATTAATAAGACTATAAAAGCCATCTTGAGATTACTTACTGAGATTTATTGGACCAGATACCGTAACTTGATCTACCTGAGAATTTGGGTCTTTTCGGTCAGATATTACTTCAATATCATCATCAGAAAACTCATCTGCTATATTGGAAGCTTGATGATTTCTTTTATAATTAAGTGCTGTCAACCAATTTATATAAGGACCCGGATTTTGTGGATCAGGTGTCACTTCAGTATCATCATCAGAAAAATCAGCTACTATAGAGAATTGAGAAGTGCTCATCTGGTCATTTGCTCCATTTAAACCCTGTGTTCCAGTGGCCCCTGATAAGCCTTCTGTTACAGTCTGTGCGCCACTGTGAGATGGGCCTGCTGGTTGCAATGCAGGATGTATATTCAAAAAACTAAGAATCATATTCTGTTGTAATCGCATTTCATTTTTATCTTGCTCCATTTTATTCATCAATTCTTGATGTTTCTTTTCTGCTTCTTTTTTTGCTTCTTCTTTTGCCTGAGATACTTCTACCGTTAAATTTGCTAATTTCTCTTCACTTTTCTCAAATTTTTCTCTTAATTTCTTGTTCTCTTCCTTGAGCTCTTTGCTTGCAGAAGCACTCTCTTGCTTGATTGCCTCAATCTGCTTATCGCAATTTTTTGACATGTTTTCATTCTGATTCCGTAGCTCTAATACAATTTTTTCGTACTGAGCCTTAGCAAATGCAGCTCCTGCTGCTGCCCCAGCTACACTACCAACTGCTGCTGCTGCTCCTACTACTAACATAACACACCCCCATGAATTTAATAAATATGGATCAAAATAGCATAGTGAAATTTACAATGCAACTAATATTTTCAATAAAAATGTAATATTAGCTGTGATAATTTTTTAACGTGAAAACTTGAAAATTTGCAATTTAGTACTTAAGTCTATTAATAGCAAGTAAACAACGGAGGTCTGTATGCACGATGTAAAAGAAATTGAAAACTTAAAATTCGATGCTGAAGTAGGTAAAGTATTGAATATAGTCATTCATTCGCTTTATACTAATAAAGATATTTTTTTACGTGAATTAATTTCAAATGCATCTGACGCATGTGATAAATTACAATACGAATCTCAGCTTAATCAGAATTTACTAGATTCCCACGATCCGTTGAAAATTACTATCAGTGTTGATAAAGACAAAAATCAACTATGCATTACTGACAATGGTATTGGAATGAGTAAGCAAGATTTAATAAGTAATCTTGGAACAATTGCAAGTTCTGGTACACAAAGGTTTTTAGATGCAATAAAGAATAATCAAGATTCAAATCAGGCTGTTGAGCTAATCGGTAAATTTGGTGTTGGTTTTTACTCAAGCTTTATGGTTGCATCAGAAGTTATAGTGGAGTCACGAAAAGTAGGCGAAGAAGAGTCTTGGGTGTGGAAATCTAAGGGCGATGGGGAATATTCAATAAGTAAGTTGACTGATCAAATGTCCAGGGGTACTAAAATCACTCTAATAATGCGTCCTGAAGAAAGTGAATTTTTGGATAAGTTTCGTATTGAACATATCGTTACCACTTACTCAGATCATATTAATTTTCCAATTGAGTTTATAAATGAAAAGGGAGAAAGTGAAAAGTTAAATAGTAAAGCTGCAATTTGGACTAAGTCAAAAAATGATGTCACTCAAGAAGAGCATAACGAATTTTTCCGTAGTGTTGCACGAATTGGCGGTGAGCCTTGGATGATATTACATAACAAAAATGAAGGGGCGGTAGAGTACATAAATCTGCTGTATGTTCCTTCTATTAAGCCTTTTGATTTATTTCACCCGGATAGACGTTGCTCCGTAAAATTATACGTAAATAAAGTCTTTATTACTGAAGATAACGTGCAAATCATTCCACAGTACCTACGCTTTCTGAAGGGTATTGTTGATTCACCAGATTTACCTTTGAACATCAGCAGAGAAACTTTGCAAAATAACCGTGTTGTTGGGCAAATCAAAAAGTCGCTTACTAAGCGTGTGATATCTGAACTCAGTAAAAAAGCGAATGAGGATTTGGAAGGTTACACAGAGTTCTGGACAAATTTTGGCGCAGTTTTAAAAGAAGGCCTTTGTGAAGCTATGCCAACCGATGAAAGAGAGGCTTTATTATCTGCCTGCAGGTTTCATAGTACAGGCAACGATAAGTTAGTCAGTGTTGAAAATTACATAGAAAGAATGAAACCTGAACAAGAATATATATACTACCTCACGGGTAATAGCTTGGATTCAGTAAAAAATAGTCCACAGCTTGAAGGTTTTATAAATAAAGGGTTAGAGGTTCTTCTCTTTGTTGATCCAGTTGATGATTTTTGGACTAGTGTTATTAATGAGTATAAAGACCATAAATTTAAGTCTGTAACCCGCGCAGATGTGGACTTAGAAAAATTTTCTTCAAGAGAGAATGAGAAGAAAGATGAAGAAACTGAATCAGGTGAAAAAGAGAATGCAGACTCTATACTGCAATATTTTACTAAAGTGCTAGGGGATTTAGTCAAAAGTGTAAAAATTTCTAAAAAATTGACCGATAGTCCTGTATGTTTAGCTGTTGATGAAGGTGCTATGGATCTTAGAATGGAGCGTTTTTTGCGTGAACAAAAGCAACTGAATTACCGTACTCCAAAAGTGTTAGAGATTAATACTAAGCACCCGATCATAAAAAGCATGATAAAATCTCACGCTGAAAACAATGAAGGATCTATTTTGGAAGATATGATATACTTATTATTCTACCAAGCTTGCATTGCTGAAGGTGAAGAAATAGAAGATATTAGTAATTTTTCTAAAAAATTAAATAACTTACTTGCACAAATTGCCGTCTAGTTGTATACTTAATCATCTATAATTGGTGATTAAGTATGATTGGAGTAGTGAGTTTTTTTAAAGAAGTATTGAAGGCATTGAAGGCAAAGCAACTTGAAAGTCCTGATGGTACAGGCGTTGATCAGGATTTTGTACATGTGAAATCTCCTCTTGATGATATAAAAAGCATTCTAAATCAAGCTATAGAAGGCGATTATTCGGAATTAGATGAGATTGTAAAGAATATTGAAGGTTATAGAAATAAACCTATTAAACTGGATTCTGAAAATCTCAAGAATTTCTGTTCACAATGGTTTGGGTTTAAATTAGATCCAAAAAGAGAAATAAGAAGAGATCATCATTATATACATTCAAATATACTCTCGCACTATAGCTGTGATGAACAGTTCATATATAAGCATTGTGTAAGCGAGCTTTTATTACTAGCAATTGCAGCTAATGATCAGCTTGCAGAAAGATATCATAAAGAGCTTTTTGCTGAGAAAAATTTAAGTCTTTTACCACTGCTGGTTGGTGGTAAGTGGTATGTATCAGAATTTATAGAAAGATTTCATGAACTTTATTCAACATTGAAAGGAAAAACAATTACCCTATTTAATAGAGAAACTATAAGTCTCTTTTCAGCCATGGCTTTACGCAAAGAGCAAGGATTATTAGATGCGGTCCTTGTTCAATATGCTCTTAATGATCTTAAACCGGAATTGCAAAAGGATCAAGAAGCTGGAGAGGCTCTAGAGGCCCAGGGACATTACAAATATCCTCCGTATGGTGTGCTTGCAGGGGCAGCGATGGTAGGAAATAACGTGTTTGTAGAGAAAGTATTAGAATTCATAGAGAAAGGTGATAGTAGTGGAAATGATCTATTAAAAAGCAGTGTTATCACTTTACTTGTTAATGCAGTAAGTATGGAAGTGGATTCGATAGTAGAGTGTTTATGTAAAAAATGCATTGAACACAAAAATCCGGTAGTTCAGAAAATTTATCAAGCAGCACTTTCTGATGATGAGGTTATTAAACAAATTAAAAAACAAATTTTGGGGAATATCCATTGTGCAGAAGGAAATCGTCTACATAAACAACAAGATATTTATGAGACAATTCTAAAAACTGCTTCACGTGTTAACAATATGAAATTCGTAGTAAAGATCTTAGATGAGATTGAAAGTAACCCACAGCTTTTTACTACTGACAAAGATGGAAAAAACCTTTTACGAGACAGCCTAAATACTATTTTAGAACATGACGAAGGCAGAATCTTAATTGAAAAGAGAATGTCTGCTGAAATGGATGATAAAGTTGAGAAAATATACGATGAGGTATATAAAAGTAGAAAAGCTTTTGATCCAATACAAGAAATCGATACAACAGTTAGCACGGGACAAAAGGCTATAGAATCAAATTCTCCGGAGGAAAATACAATGACTAATGATAATGAAATAACAAAGCCAACTACTGAATCTCATGCTCAAAGCAGAAGCTCTTCAACAGAGAGTATTTCAAACGATAGTGGGGTTGGTGAAAGTGGAGGATCTGATAGTGCTGATGAAGAACAACCTTCACTAACCGGTACTGAAAATTCATCAAGAACACCTGAAAATAATGATCAAAAGCCTATAAAGCAAGTACATTTTCCAAATGGTAGTCAATTAGAACGAGTGCATGAAATAATACCTTGTCCGAATTCTAATGAAGAGTTAGATGAAACACCAGGTCACAAATTTCGCATCGCAGATTCTTTGTATGCTAAATTACAAGCTAAAAAAAACGATGGAGAGTATTACGATAGTGCAAAGTCCGGTGGTATATTACGTAAAGACTTATCTAGAAATGGTATAATTATTAACGATAAGGAGATGCCTGCGGGCGACATTAAAGAATTGTATAATACATATGAGAAGAACCCACAGAATTCTCTTATAACGATGGCCACAAGTATTCTTGCTCTGGCTTTTGAAAATACTAAGAAAAAAGTTCCGAAAACAGAAGTTCCTACTGCTTCCATTATAAAAGAATTGGCCATGAATTATAATCAAATTGGACACTGGGCTTTCACACACGAACAAGTAGGCGGCATGTTGCAGTTAGCTAATCTAGGGCTACCTACGATAAAGTATAAACCAAGTATTTATTGTGATCATTCGAATTGTGTAATTATTAAATTTGAATTTTTAGGATATATAGCTCCTCTCGATGATGGAACCAAAGAGTTATGTAAATTAAATAGTACACTTAAGTTTAATCTTGAAGCTACAGATGAAGGGGTAGAATATAAAGATGTTATAATATCACTTGATTCGTCTAAAGAGTTAGAAGTTAGATATGTTGAAGTGCCGCGTGATAATCCTGAAGCTGATGCATCTGAAGCGCCGAAAATTAAAGTTGTATCATTGATACCTGAGATTAGAAAATATTTGTCAAGTGGCGTACTACCAGGATTCTCGACATCGACTAAAATTGATGTTTTACACAACGGTGAAGTTGTTTTTTCATACGATAAAAATGAAAAGCGCAACCAACGGAGTAAAAGATCTACTATAAAAAATGAAAATGCAGATCAAGGTACTGTCGGTCAACACAGTCAATCACAAAGCAATAAAACTTACAGAAATGCGCTATTTACCACAACTATTGCAACATTTACAGTAGCACTGACAGCAACTGCAGCAGCTTCGGTATTTACTGCAATTTATCATGAAACAATGCCAATAAAATTAGTAGAAGCAGTGGGAACTTATAGCCTAGGTATTGCATTAATCGCAGCTTGTTGTTTGGCTGTTACAGCAATTATATATTGTTGTACTAAACCTGCAAACTTACTTGAAAACAATAATATTGAAGGGCGAATCAACTCACAGATTGTAACAGGAAGTTAAAATAAGTATTGTAGCCTATCATTTAATAATTTATTATAATTGTATTAACTATTAGTAGATAAAAACTTGGTAGACTACGAGAAAATATTTTCAAACAAAATAAAGAGTATTAAAGACGAAGGTCGCTACCGTGAATTTACGAATTTTGCTTCGTTGCCTGGTAAGCTTCCCTACATTATGGATTATGAAAGAAATAGGGAAGTGGTTGTATGGTGCAGTAACAATTATTTAGGAATGGTACAAAATGAAAGTGTTATTTCTGCCATTAAAAATTCCTCCACTCAAGTGGGTGCAGGAGGTACAAGAAATATATCGGGCACAACGAAAGAAGTTGTTGAATTAGAAAAATCTTTAGCTGATCTACATCAAAAAGAAGCCGCTTTAACTTTTGCCTGCGGCTATTTAGCTAATCAAACTTCACTAAGCACTTTATCATCTATTATTCCTGATGTAGTAATTCTTTCAGATGAAAAGAATCATTCCTCAATGATTGAAGGAATAAAGTCTGGAAGAAGGCCAAAACATATATTTAGACATAATGATGTTGATCATTTAGAGCAATTATTAAAGTCTATAGGCAGAAATACACCAAAAATAATCGCTTTTGAGTCCGTATACTCAATGGATGGCGATATAGCACCACTTAAAGAAATATGTGACCTTGCTGATCAATACAATGCCATTACGTATTTGGATGAAGTGCATGCAGTTGGACTATATGGCTCTCGTGGTGGCGGAATTACAGAGGAATATGATTTAATGGATAGAGTTACTGTTATTCAAGGTACGTTGTCCAAGGCTTTTGGAGTGATGGGTGGGTATATAGCATCCTCAAAAAACTTGGTAGATGTCATCAGAAGCTCTGCTCCAGGATTTATTTTCACTACGGCTATGTCACCCATTCTTGCAGCAGCAGCTAGAGCTAGTGTTGAACATTTAAAATCAAGCTCTATTGAAAGAGAGAAGCATAAGGTTGTGGTTGAAAAAGTAAAAACCTCATTAAAGAATGCAGGTATTAATTTTATTCCTACAAAAACCCATATAATTCCGATAATAATTGGTGACTCAGAATTATCTAAAAAAGCATCAAAGTTATTATTTGATGAGCATGGAATATATGTACAGCACATAAATTATCCAACAGTACAAAAAGGAACTGAGCGTTTTCGTATCACTCCTACTCCTTATCATACTGATGAGATGATAGAACACTTGATGGATTCCTTGGTAAAAGTTTTTGAAAAATGTAAACTTTGCGCAATTCCAGTTACAGCATAAAATCAGATAGTTGGTTTGCTATCAAAAACAGAGCTAGAAGGAACGTCCCTATTTTCAAATCTTTTCGTCAAGCTGTCCTTTTCTTTAGTTGTTTCTGCTGTTGTGAGAAGGGCTATACTTCACCTTGTTACCACGATTTGTGGCAGTCTAAATCTAACGATCATCAATTTTAACCACTAATTAAGTTAACTACTGTATAATTTATATAGGTTGATAAGGCTAGAGGAAATCGGTCAAGCTAGGTTTTTAATCTAGCCTGACCGATAGCTTTAATAGTGAGGTAAGCTTTAATATAGCACAACGAATTTATATTGCTATACCCATGCACAAGTTTTTTTTAGTTTGTGCACGGGCATTAATAGATTATTTACTTTTGAAAATCTGATGAGCTTAGGTGTATGGCTCCAGAGTGTAATAACGTTTCTCTTTCACAACCATTATACCCTGGAATCATGCACCTTAGAGGGTTTAACATACTATAATTTTGAAAGAAAAATTATTCTTGCTATACCATAAGTACGTTCTAAAACTACATTAAAATTTTTGTTGCAGTGAAAATCTTCATTTTTTCTAATTTCCAGGACTATCAATGCATCGTCACTTAACCAGCCTGAACCAGCCAATCCTTCTAAAGTTGATTCAACCAAGTTGCTATGATAAGGTGGATCTATGAAAACTATACCACATTGAGAAATAGATTGCGGTAATTTATCAGCGCTACAGCAGATGAGTGTAATATTATTTATAATGCCAAAATTTTCAGCCGTCTTTTTTGGTAATTGCAAATTGTAATAGTCTGAATCCACCATAAATGCATGTTTAGCACCATGAGAAATTGCTTCAAATGACAGAGCACCACTACCACAAAATAAATCGAGTACATTTAAATTATGAATCGACTTTCTTGAAAGCAATATATTGAATATTGCCTCTCGAACAATATTCATGGTTGGCCTTGCAGCTAGCTGTTTACCTGTAACTATTTTTCTTCCACGGTATTTACCCGCAATAACACGTAACATATTAATCTCACTAAATATTTAAAATCATATCACTGATTTTCTTAACTAAGCAGCAAATTCACTAATTAGAGTCCTTATATCTTGCGGTAAATCAGATTCAAACTCCATATATTTTTTACTTTTTGGATGGCATAATCCTAATTTATAAGCATGCAAAGCTTGTCTATTGAAGTGACAAATAAAATGAGAGTTTTTAGTATATTTCGTACTTTTGCTGCTATTTTTACCATAAACCTGGTCGCCGACTATGGAATGTCCTATATAACTCATATGCACGCGAATTTGGTGTGTTCTACCTGTATCTAAAACACATTCTACTAAGCTTGCACATCCTATAAACTTTTGCACTGAATAATGGGTAACTGCTGACTTACCTATAGTTTTCGTTACACACATTACTTCCCTATTGCCACGCTTTGGAGCAATATTAGTCTTTATAGTTCCTTGCTGAGAAGACAAAGTTCCCCAAACTACTGCTAAATACTTACGCTTTATTTCACGATTTGACAGTGAGGTTGATAGAAAACTATGAGACTCTTCATTTTTTGCGATAACCATTAATCCACTAGTATCTTTATCAAGCCGATGAACAATACCTGGATTATTATTAGGAAGGTAAGCTATCACTGCATTTAAAAGTGTATCGTTGTTTGTCCCTGCTCCAGGATGCACAGTTAACCCACTCTGCTTGTTGAGTACTATGATATCTTCATCTTCATAGATAATATCAAGTTTTATGTTGTAATTAGGTTCAATTGATGTGGATATATCAGGTTGAACAAGGTGTATTGCATACTCATCACCTGGTTTTACTATGTGATCGTTATTAATCATAGGCTTACCAAGCAGCGTTACTTGCTCATTTCGTATTAACTTTTGAGCCTTACTGCGTGATATACTACACTTCTGTGCTATATAACTATCCAACCTTTTCAATGTTAATTCAACCTGGACAAGCTGCTACATACATCGCTTCAATGCTTGGATTTTTCACATCCACATTTGTATCAGGTGGAACAATTTTTTCTCCTGGTTGTTCAACAGTCTTTTCTTGTGCATTAATAAAACAAGTTGTCTGATCACTGTTTTTCCGGTGAGCTACTATTTTGTTATCTAAGCTTCGTAATGGCACTCTTTTACCATTTATTATCAAATCAATGGATCCAAGTAGGTGATAGTAAAAGTCTCTTGGATAACCATTGAGTTTTTCATTCCATGCATCTATTGCGTCTTGCTTATCTTCTTCTGCATGTTTTGCTTTAAGTTCTTTGATCTGCTTCTCCAAAATTCGTATTCTTTCTTGTGATTCCAACCCTTTCTTTATTTTAAGTAATTTATCTTCTTCACTGTCTGGTGGATTAGCAGCATTATCTCCATTTTCAGACCCATTACCACTATCTGGATCTGTTCGATTTGGCTTCTCTTGCTCACCTTTTGCTAATAGTTCTTTTACTCCCTGTATTTCCTTTAATATTGTTCTTTCATTATTAAGTTGAGCTTGCAATTTATTCAGCTTCTCATTTAGTTTCTTTACTTCTATATCCTGTGCACCAATCATACCAATAAATTCAGGTTGAACTTCATCATGGTCTGGTATATCAGGCATTCTTTCTTTGCTAAAACCACCTAAAGCGAACCCACCATATGCTCCTGGGGTCAGCTTGGCCACCCTGTCTTCTGCAGTTCTGAAGAACTTGCTTACATTATTTGCTGCAATCATTATCCCCTCTGCGTTTATCTTGCTCGCCATATCATTTATCTTGTCCGCTATATCTTTAAGGGCATTTATTAAATCCATCATCTCCTCTACATTTACTTCATCCAGTTTATCTTTTACACTCCCTTCAACTCCCTTGCATAACTTATTAACACTTTCGGCTATGCCTTGCAGACATTCAGTAATTGCTTTATCGGCAGTTGTTTTTACTCCATCTACATCTCTTGTTATGTTTGTTTCTAATGTATTAAATAGAGTACGAGTATCAGCTCTTACACCATCAAGTGTTTTCTGGGCTTTGGCGCTTAAAGGTTTCAAAACGCTACTGTCAATTACGCCAATAAAGTCAGTTAGGCGTCTATCCACTAACTTCAATGCCCGAGATATCACACCATTATCTTCACTACTTTCAACCTTGTTTTCCATGACCAATGCAATTTTATTCTGTGAAAAAGGAACAAAAGTATTGAAAAAAGGAATAATGTGTGGGCTTCCGAATTTTACTACAGTGTTAAGTTCATGGTCTATTTTGTTACTTCTCAGTTTATTCAATGCCATGAAAGCACCAACAACAGCAATGGCAACTACCATTGAGATGAAAGATATCTCTTCCCACCCACGTATATTGGCAAAGCCGAATTTTCCAAGCGCAATAGTTACAATCAGATTACTAATTACATATGGTACAATAATAAAAATAACTTTATTTCTATTCTTCGCTGCCTGATTTTCTAATGTTGTTCCTTGTTTTTCAGCAATAGGTACAATTATTGAAATATTTTTATCAGTTATATGACTTATATCAGGAAAAATTTCTATTGCCCGCACATCTTGAGCAAGATGATTTATCTCATCACTTTGTCCACCTCTAATGTCTTTATTTATGAATTTTTCATCTTTTATTTCATGATTGTGTATATATTTAAGGGTAACAGAAGTTAAAAAAGCCGCTACAAGCACGAGGGAAACGAGAGCATATAATGAGATTGCACTTGGATCTAATATATTTGTGAGAAAACTTAGATCATTACGAGTGATCATAATTGCAGCAATATAAGCTAAAGTGAACTGCACCCAAGTGTTAATAGCTACTGTAGATATTGTACCATTTATAGAATATTTCTTTATTGCATACCAGAGCTTAGTAGGATAACCAACAACGTCGGCAACACCGCCCACTCCATGCAGAAATTTAATAGTATTAGAAGGATCTGTACTCATGTTTTTTTTCTTACTTCAATTGAGTTATTATATATTAATTATAATTAAAGATCAAACTTTATGCCAAGGTCTACTAGAACGTGCCTTCTTAATAGTTGTATCATCACGTGTTAACCAGATTGAATGTGTACCATATACCTCTAACTCATCATACCTGATAGTCCGAGTATCGCAGGCTGAATAGTCAAACCTGCGCAATTGAAGTATTAGATCAACATTATTACAATGTTTTAAAATATCCTCTTTTTTGTCAGCCAGCAATACTGATTTACCATTTTCTTGATACACACAACCATCACCATCACATTGTAGTCTTTTATTTGCATTGTTATATTTTGCATGATTCACAATCTTATCTTGTCCATTTTGCCTTGCCCATGTTTTTACAACAAAATTTCTATTTTTTTTTGTGAGAGAATATAACAGGGTATCATTTTCCTTGATAGCGATGTTATCAGCACTTACTAAAATGTCGGGGGTTTTGTAGGCAAGACCAAGACAAATGCCCAGTATAATAAAGAAAATTCCTAAAAAACGCCAATTTTGTTTCCATAGACAAAGCCACAACAATCCAAGTGTTATAACAACAACGGATGAAGCAGGAAAAGCGTGAATGGGAATAATTAAGTATTTTAACTCTGCAATTGTGTTTGTTACATATAAAACACTGTCAACAGGATACTCTATCAATGGCACTATAATTCTTTCGATTCCTAATGGAATTAGCAAAATATAGACTATTCCCATAGGAATAATGATTAATGTCACCACTGGTATAGCAATTAAATTTGTAATGATTCCACTAATCGAAAAATAGTTAAAATTATATATGGTATATGGTACAGTTGCTAAACTTGCTATGACTGAGCTGATCATTATTGACATAAAATACTTGATTACCTTTATGTTGAATAATTTATTAGCATTAATTTGATAGCTAGAAATCAATGCCAATACAGCAGAAAACGACATCTGAAAACCAGGTTTTAAAACTGACTCAGGCTCTATGATCAGTATAATTGAAGCAGCAAATGCAATTGCGATCAACCCTCGATATTTTCTTTCTATCATTGTTGCAATCAACACTAAAATTACCATAACATAGGCACGCTGAGCAGAAATTTGCATACCTGTAATCAATAAATAGAATGTGGTTGGCAGTATAGTAAGAAATGCCGACATTTTTTTCGTATGGTATTTGAGGGTTAAAGTTTCAGACGTTGCAAATAAGCTGCGAAATATTAAAAAAAATAGACCTGCAACAAAAGATAGGTGCAAACCAGATATAGCAAACAAGTGGGCTACACCTGAATTACGTATTGCATCCATTGTTTTTTGATCAATTCCATCTTTTTTACCAATCAGCAATGCAGAAATAATATCAGCATGTGGCTTGCTGATATTGTGCTGTAAGTTTCCATAAATATATTGACGAAAAGAATTGATATATTCCTGAAATTTTTTTACTTCAGCTTTTTTATATAAAGTTATCTTACTTGTTGCAAAGCCTGTGGCACTTATTTTTTGATAATATGCTACTCTTGCAAAATTGTATGAATACTCTGCAGGAGCGATTTTGAGAGGAAAGAGTTTTGCCGATAGCCTTACTTGATCGCCTATTTTAACATCTTTTTCTATTTCAGTTCTGACTGATATTCTAATATTATCTAGCTTAAATCTAGAATTTTTTATTTCATAGAGTAAAAATTGCTTATATAAGCCTTTGTCATTAATATCTTTCACTGTAGCAGTAATGTCTTTTACATATCTTTCTTTACCAAGAATTTTAGTATCTATCAGTGCTGTTCTAATTTTGCTGGTTGTAAATCCTATCAATACTGCAGCTAAAGCAATACATAATATTGCGCATTTTCTATATAATATAAAAAGTGGAATTAACGCTGAAAGAAAAATTAATACAGTGACAATAAGATTAGGTTCAAAACTTAAAGAAAAGTAGATTAAAATTCCCATGCACTGCAATACAGGAATCCATAATATTAGGTTGTATTTTTCGTTGTAAAGATTGTTACGCACATAGCTAATTATCATGGTAAAAAAAGCTGACAAATATGTATGCATAATAGCTCTTGTGTTTCACCTGCATTATATATATAATAATTAAATAAATAATGACGCGGGGTGGAGCAGCACGGTAGCTCGTCAGGCTCATAACCTGAAGGTCATAGGTTCAAATCCTATCCCCGCAACCATTTTCTACACAGGTTGCTGAACTTTAATTTTGTCAATATTAATGAATCGAGTGACGTACTATTCTTCATCATCATCTTCCAACTCATCAATAATCTCTGGATAACAGTCACTTAAGCGAATAATAATTTCAATAAGTTCCTGCTTTGTTTTTTTTCGTAGTGCTTTTTCGAAGCGGTTCTGCTCATCAATGCGATCGGAACATTCTGAAGATGACTGATATCCATGACTATTGTATTGAATCAGAGCAAAACCTGTTGCAGCCATATGCTTACATGGCCCCCAATTTTCAAATGCAGGACAAGAACATTCTCCATCCAGATGCTTACCACCATATCTAAGCGTCACTCTATATACTCCAGATCCAACAACCTTTGATTTAACACAGTAATCTTTAACCGATATTATGTGCACCATTCCATTATTAAAATAAAATTCCCCTCTTGAAAAATAAGGCTCATCAATCAGGTCCTTAATATATGCACGATTTAGTTTTATTCTCACGTGGCACCTTCCTCAAAAATATCTATCAAAAACAGAATCAAACTGTAACTTTTGCTCTAACCCAATTATACAGTCTATTTATTTTACTATCTTGACCTAACATGCTAGAGTTACTTTTATAAAAAGTATCAACTATTAGCTTGATAGAACCTATGGCAGCAGAAAACACCGGATTTTTATCATATTCTCCATCGATACCATTGACCGATATAGGACATCCGATTCTAGTTTTTCTATTGAGTATATAACCTGCAATTTCTTTTATACTTGCTAACTGACTAGTTCCCCCTGTTATTACCACCTTATTGACTGGATCTTTTTGCACATTTAGCTGTTCCTTGACCATTTCAAGTATTTCCTCAACTCTTGGTCTGATAATATTAATAAGTTCAGATTTAAGTACTTGCACAGGATCGTCACTTTCGTTGCTTTGTACTGCAATGCGTTCGCCTTCATCTATTGAAGTGATGATGGTGCTTCCATATAGTATCTTGATACGTTCTGCATTCTCTATGCTTGTACATAACCCATAAGCAATATCTCGAGTTATGTGCATACCGCCAATTGGAATACTGTTTGCATATACAAATTTTCCTCTTGTAAAAATTCCAATTGCAGTACATCCACCACCGATGTCAATAATAGCAGTGCCGAGTTCTTTTTCATCTTCACTTAAGCAAGCCAGTCCAGCAGAATATGAAGATGCAATACAGCCAGCCATATTTAGTCCTCTATTGTTTACTATGCAACTTTCCATGTTGGTTAACGCAGGACGTGAAGCAGTTACAACATTTACATCAGCAGACAATCTTTTTCCATATAATCCACAAACTTCCTTTATATCAATCATATCATCTAAGTGATACTTTAATGGTATATTATGAATAATAACATTCTCTTCAATATATTTTTCAAATGTTTGAAAAATCACACGCTTTATATCCCGGTCAGAAATTTGATGGCTGGATGAGATAATTTCATTATGAACATTGAAAGAAGAAATGTTACATCCGGCAACGCTAACATATATTTGGTCTATAGTTTCTTCTGATACTTGCTCTGCTAAACTTATAGTTGATGAGATAGAATAACCTGCATGTTTTACATTTGTGATTGATCCACCACTTATACCTTCTGCAATCTTATAACCTATTCCTGTTACCTTGTAACTAGAATTATTGTTTACTTTAACAATCAAACATACAATTTTTGTTGTACCTATATCTAAAACAGCAAAAACATTTCTTTTTGGTTTTACTATTACTGCAGAGTACATATAAAATTCCTAGTAGTTTTTTCTATTGCAAAAATACAGCAACACTTTAATATACCTAGATAAAGAAAAAAAAGGAATATAGAAATTAAGTTTTATGTCTAGGTTACCAATTGTCATTGCTCCGGATGAGAGATTAATCACACGCGCCAGTGAAATACAAGAGATAAACGATAAAGTTAAAGAATTGGTAAATGACATGTTCGAAACTGTAGAGCATGCTGACGGTTTTGGCCTCGCTGCAGTGCAAGTTGGAGTATTGAAAAGAGTTTTTGTTACACGTATACCATCAGAATATCAGGATGAGCAACAGGGATATCAATCAACAGGATCTTTTTGTATGATAAATCCGGAAATAACAGAACTATCTGATGAATTAGTAATCCTTGCAGAAGGCTGTCTCTCAATTCCAGAACAAAGACATGAAATAAAACGTCCAAAATACCTTACAGTAAAGTATAAGGACTTAAATAATGAAGAACAGGTGCTTAAAGCTAATGGTTGGCTTGCTAGATGCATACAACATGAACTGGACCATTTAAATGGCATATTATATATTAGACATTTATCTAAATTAAAGTATGATATGGCTATGAGAAAGGCAGAAAAAATCAAAAAGCATTATGAGTGAAAAAGATCTAGAATTACTAAAGTTTTACCATGAAATGGGAGTTGATTGCACAGTTAGAGAAAATTTAAAGGAAGAAAAAGTAGCAAGTATAGAGGATAACGGACCTCCACAGGAAGAAAGCTCTTTTGAAAAACCGTTATCTAGCAATAAAAAAGAGCCACAAAGTTTGTTCCCTAGTGATTGGATAATTGAAGCAAGAAAACTTGCAGATCAGTGTAGTAGTATTGATGAGTTAAGAAATACGGTCAGATCTTTTGAAGGATGTGAAATAAAAAAAACTGCTACTAATACTGTTTTTTCTGATGGTAATCCACATGCAAAGATTATGCTTATAGGTGAAGCTCCGGGAGCAAATGAGGACATACAAGGTATACCGTTTTGTGGTGCAAGTGGAATGCTGCTTGATAAAATGTTAAATGCAATTAATCTTGATCGTACAAAAGTGTATATAAGCAATACTGTATTTTGGCGCCCACCTGGTAATAGAAAACCTACAGACCTAGAGCTTGATATGTGTAGACCATTTGTAGAAAAACATATTGCATTGGTTGCACCACAAATTTTAGTTTTAGTAGGTGGAATAGCATGTTATAGCCTGCTCGATAATACGAAAACCATCTCAAACTTGCGTGGCAAATTTCACACTTATACTAATCAATATCTGTCTAACTCAATTACTACAGCTGCTATATTCCATCCAGCTTATTTATTACGTCAACCTTTACAAAAGCGTTTAGCTTGGGAAGATTTAAAGAAGATTAGAGAATATCTTGATAAACTTCTATGAGCTTTTTCTGTTTACCTACTTTACGTTACAGCACATGACATTTTTCCCTAAAGAAGATCCGTTTGACTTGTTTTCAGAGTGGTACAGCAATTCACTATCCTCTGTTATGACACTTGCAACATGCAGTAAAGAACATGTTCCATCTGCAAGAGTAGTACTATTGAAGAAGTATGATAAAGAAGGATTTGTATTTTTTACCAACATAAACAGCAGAAAAGGTAAAGATTTGATGGAGAATCCAAAAGCTGCACTACTGTTTCATTGGGCAGAATTTTTTAGACAAGTACGAATTGAAGGAGACGTAAAACTTCTAAGCAGTGACAAAGCAGATGAGTATTATTCCTCTCGCTCACGTGACAGTCAAATTAGTGCATGGTGCTCAAAACAGTCCAGCGTTTTAAAGGATTGGCGCGATTTTGAACAAAGCATCGCATTAAAAAGTAAAGAGTTTCACGATCAACAAATTCCACGTCCAGACTTTTGGGTAGGATTTTGTGTAATTCCCAAAATAATGGAATTTTGGCAAGAAGGTGAACACAGAAGACACATAAGATTTAGATATACTTTGATAGAGAAAAATACTTGGAAGATAGAGCAGTTATATCCTTAAGTAGATTCCTTTCGTATTATGAGTGATAATTAAATTTACGGCTTCTTACCCTTTCTTTTGCTTCATTTCACTTTTTTCACAACAGGCCAAAAAGAAGTTGACTTTTCATATTTGGCTTAATAGACTTAACTTATTTAATTAGTATAATTATGGCTAAAAAGAATGCTTCTCTACTCGTGAAACTAGTTAGTACTGCAACTAAAGAAACAAATACTGGTGAAAAAAAACTGACGGGTTACTTTTATGTAAAGAAGCGCAATCCAAAAAAACTTACTAAGAAGTTAGAGTTTAGAAAATATGATCCTGTAGTAAGGAAGCATGTGTTATTTAAAGAAGAAAAGTTAAAGTAGCTTATTATGCAAAGTTCACAATCAAATTATTCAGTAGTCATAGAGTTAGGTAATCCTAAAGATGTAAAATTGGAGTTAATGAAAATTATTGCACAAGTAATAAGCACAAGATATAAGACACAAAAAGAAGCAGCAAGTGTACTGAATATTGATCAGCCCAAAGTATCTCAAATTAATAGATTAAAAATTGAAGGTTTTTCTTTAAAGTACTTAATTCACCTGTTAGCTATGTTGGATCACGAAGTAAAGATAAAAATACAGGAAAATCGTGAATTACATCCATTAGAGTTGGTGTAATCAAAAAATAGAATATATCGGAGTTTATCCTAGTTTTTTGCTTATTTCTCTGGGGTTTTAATAGGTAATCATTTTATTGAAATATTGTATAATTGTGGTCGATACTTCTTCTATTGATTTTTGTGTAACATTAATAATTGGCCATTTTTGCTCTTCAAAAAGCTCTTCTGCTTTCTTAATTTCTATTTTAACTTTCTCATAATTAGCATACGTATCATTACTTTCATTATTAATTGCAGTAAGTCTATTCTTACGTATTTCTATTAGCCTATTAACATCTATAGTCAGCCCAATCACTAATTTTTTTTTCAATGTTTTTAAATCAACATAAAAGGGTATATCGCCGACAAAGGGAATATTAGCCACCTTATATCCCCTATAAGCTAGATACATGCTAGTTGGCGATTTTGAGGTGCGAGAAACCCCAACTAAAATTATATCTGCTTGATTGATATCCTGAATATTTTGTCCATCATCATGATTAATAGTATAGTTTATTGCTTCAATACGTTGAAAATATTCGTAATTTATTTCAGCATATAAATTGGGGTTTAAATCTTTTTGAATATTGAGATAAGATGAAATTTCCCTAATAATATGTGAGAGTATCGCTATATAAGGCACTTTCAACTCTCCACAATTATCTTTCAGGTATCTTCTCAATTTATCATCGGTAACAGTACATATTACAAAATTATACTCGCTATTTTTGCTCCTGATTTTTTCTATAATTTCATTAATTTGTTCTTTACTATCTACAAAAGACCAGACGTATTCCACCACTTCCACGGAGCTGAAGTGCTTAAGAGCCGATTTTGCAACCGATATAACAGTTTCACCACTTGAATCTGATACTAAATGTAAATGAAGTTTTTTTAGAGTCATGAATAAATTTTAGATATATCGTGTAGTATCTTAAAGGTTACTTAGAATTATACAAAAAATCCAGTTAATATATTTAAAATTAACAAACCGTTACTGAAGTATTTATCTTAAGGGATAGGTTAGACCTCTTTCGTAACTCAATTTCTGATGGCAATTTTGTTGTCGAAGCCGAGCTGCGCTCCTCAAATACATCCAAGTATTCTGTGGTGCTCGCTTAAGCTTCTTCTAAAAATTTCTCACCATAAATCGAGTTACGAAAGAGGTCTACTCATCTAGTTATTAAAATATTAATAATATAAATCTACAATTTAATAAAGTTATAAATTTAATACTAGAATGGTAGAAGCAGCGCAAACTCAAACTCAAGCTAGTCAAAAAAATTATATTAGCAAGAAAATACAGTTAAGTGTTGAAAAACGCATCAGAGCTTGGTCAAAACGAGTAACATCGGTATTATCCATTACTAATGCAAGCATATCTGTAATTGTAAATTCGATAAACCTTATAATCCGACCGATAGTTGCAGCTAATGTGCTGCTCAGTAATATCGGCATAAGTGTTTTTTTCAACGCAATATCGTTTACTCTAAACATGCACTCACTTGCTAATCATTTTAGAGAGAAAAAAATATTCAAAAAATTTAACATAGAAAGAACACCAGAAGAAAAAAAGAGAAGTAAACATAAACTTCAATGCATTTGTTTAGATCTTCTATGTGATATATTCTTTTTTGCATCAGCTGCTGTTTCCCTTGCTTTATTCGGTAATCCTATAGTTCTCTCTATATCAATGCCTCTCCTTGTATTGGGTGGTTTGGTAATGACTGGTAACATCATTAAGTCTACAATACATCAAGTGCAAGAATACAAACATCATTTAAAACAACCTGAAGGTCAAGGAAAAGAAGAACAATATAAAAAAGATATAAAAACATCACGTGTTTATCGAATCATGAGATGGTTTTTGCCTGAATCTATAGTCTTAGCAAAATGGCATGCTCAACAAGAAGATAAAAGAGAAAAATTGATAATAAAATGCTTGAGAAAAAAAAACAGAAGAATTGATGGGTCAAAGTAATGAGTATGAAATGACTGATATACAACATGAAAACCCTACTGTACAAAAAAAGTTAAATGCAGGTGGATCTGACATCACATCTCGCGAGAGATCATCTTCTACAGTTCCTACAGTAAGCGGTAACGTAGAAGGGACAACAGTTCAACCGGTAACAACTCGAGATGAACAAAATCAAGATGTTGCTCTTGCAGAGCCTGCTGTACAATTAAGTGAATCTGACATCACATCTCGCGAGAGATCATCTTCTACAGTTCCTACAGTAAGC
>NZ_JACVWV010000016.1 GCF_014534705.1 Wolbachia endosymbiont of Pentalonia nigronervosa
ATCCCGAAGCTGAAGGATTTCAGGTTATTCCAAAACGTTGGATAGTTGAAAGAACCTTTGCTTGGCTCTCCAATTTTAGGCGCATGAGCAAAGATTACGAACATTCTCCTCTTACCTCAAAAACCAATATTTTCTTTAATATGATTACCGTTATGCTTAATAAATTAGCTACTTAAATGATTTCAAGACATCTTCTGAGGTCTCATAGCTCTGCTCTGGTGGAAAATCATACCTATCATAGTATTGAATATAGCCAATATCTACGTTATTAAAATTGATAATAAAGGCATGCATTGGTTTGTTTATAATCTTGGTTTCTAGCACTAGATGTTTAAATCCTTGAGTATAACTACTATACTTCTTTTCAATTAATTCTAATGTCCAATTTATATCTGAGTCCCACCATTTTTTTACATGAGGTGTTTCTAGCCACTTTAGTAATAATGGAAAGTGTTCTCTTTTTAGTGGTTTGAATATTACACACATAGTCATAAAAAAGTTATAATGTTATAAACTCTTTGTTTTTATAAAAAAAACTAGCAAATAAAGGCACTTTTCAAACAAAGTATTCGTACAAGTTCCTTATTTTAAGTATATAATAACCCTAGGGTATGTAATGTATAAAGTATGAATAGTTTCATAAGGGTTAAAAATGCAAGAGAACATAACTTGCAAGGCATAGACGTTAATATACCAAAAAATAAGTTGGTTGTTATCACTGGGCTTAGTGGATCAGGTAAATCAAGTTTAGCATTTGATACAATTTATGCAGAAGGACAACGCCGATATGTGGAAAGCTTGTCATCTTATGCACGTCAATTCCTCAACATCCAAGATAAGCCAGATGTTGAATCAATCACTGGACTTTCACCTGCTATATCCATTAATCAAAAGTCGATTTCAAAAAATCCGAGATCAACTGTTGGCACTGTTACTGAAATTTACGATTACCTGCGTTTAATATATGCACGCATAGGAATCCCCTACTCACCTGCAACCGGTCTACCAATAACCAAGCAGACTATCTCTCAGATTGTAGATGCTATAATTGTGCTACCTATCGGAACTAAAATATACATACTTGCGCCTATAGTACGTGGTAGAAAAGGTGAACATCTAAAAGAGATATTGGAGGTGAAAAAGCAAGGATATACCAGATTAAAGATAGATAATGAAGTATATAATATAGATAATCTACCTCAACTAGATAAGAATAAAAAGCATGATATATCAGTTGTTGTAGACAGAATATCAGTATCAGATGATATAGATAATCGCTTACCAAGCAACATAGAATCAGCACTAAAGCTTGGTAATGGTTTGGTACATGTAGAAATTGTGAGCTTGCCAAATAACCACGATTCAGAGTATAAAAATGGTCAAATATTTACTTTTTCAGAAAATTTTGCTTGCCCAGAGTCTGGATTTACACTCGAAGAAATAGAACCAAGAGTATTTTCTTTTAATAGTCCATATGGAGCATGTGGTGTATGTAATGGCCTTGGCAAAAAGCTAGGTATTGACATAAAATTAATAGTACCTGATGAGACTCTCTCAATATCTGAAGGTGCTTTGAAGCCAGTAGGGCCGGTATTACCAACAATGAAAACAAGGCTTTGGTTTTTACAAGATGCCATTTTTTCATTGGCCGAAAGCAATATGTTTAGTCTCAGTATTCCATGGAAAGATATTAACCAAAAAGCAAAAGATATTATACTTTTTGGCTCTAGAGAAGCAAAATTTGAAGGCTTGGTCAGTATATTAGAAGACCATATGGATTATGATGAAACACTTGTTGAGCAGTATTGTTCAATAATGAATTGCAAAGGGTGTAATGGTTTCAGGTTAAGAAAAGAAACTCTTTCAGTAAAAGTTAATAGTATGCACATAGGAGAGATAGCAAAATTAAGCGTTGATGAATCTCTTGAGTGGTTTAAAAAGTTACCAGAAAATCTTACAGAACAACAGAAGCAAATTTCAGAAAAAATATTAAATGAAATAATAAAGAGACTAACGTTTCTAAAAGATGTAGGGCTTGATTATTTAACAATTGATCGCGAATCTTGTACTCTTTCAGGGGGTGAAAGTCAAAGAATAAGGCTTGCCTCACAAATTGGTTCAGGGTTAACAGGAGTTTTATATGTGTTAGATGAGCCATCAATAGGCCTGCATCAATGTGATAATGATCGATTGATTGATACACTTAAAAACCTGAGAGATATGGGTAACACTGTGATTGTTGTTGAGCATGATGAGGATACCATAATGGCTGCTGATCATGTTATTGATATTGGTCCAGGTGCTGGTGTCAATGGTGGAAAAGTAGTTGCAGAAGGTACATCAAAGCAAATTATAGAAAGTACACAGAGTATAACAGGACAATATTTAGGTAAGCGGAAAATTATTTCTATTAATAACAAAAGAGCACAAACAGATAAGTTTATACAAGTACTTGATGCATGTGAGAATAATTTGAAAAACGTGGATGTTAAGTTTCCAATAGGCAATTTTATTTGCGTTACTGGAATATCGGGAGGAGGAAAATCAAGTTTGGTAATAGAAACTTTGTATAAGTATTTAGCACATAAAATACATGGTTCTTCCGCAAAATATGGTAAATGTAGTAAAATCGAAGGATTGGAGTACATAGATAAAGTTATTGAAGTTGATCAATCACCAATTGGTAAAACTCCAGCATCAAATCCAGCAACTTATGTAGGAATTTTTACTCACATAAGAAATTGGTTTGCAGGCCTTCCGGAATCAAAAGTACGAGGGTATAATATAGGACGATTCTCATTTAATACTAAAGGTGGAAGATGTGAAGCCTGCAAAGGAGACGGACACTTAAAAATAGAGATGCATTTCTTACCGGATGTTTATGTAAAGTGTGAACAATGTAAAGGCAAAAGATATAATCGAGAAACACTTGAAGTTACCTACAAGGGAAAATCAATTTTTGATGTTCTGAATATGACAATAGACCAAGCTTGCGATTTTTTTGAGAATTTTGCCTTAGTGAGAGAAAAGTTAATATCTCTACAGGAAGTTGGACTTGGATACATAAAACTTGGGCAATCATCAACAACCCTTTCTGGAGGAGAAGCACAGAGAATAAAGCTTTCAAAAGAACTATCAAAACGCTCCACTGGAAAAACATTATACATTTTAGATGAACCTACAACAGGACTGCATTTTGAAGACATAAATAACTTACTGACAATACTTCACAAGTTGGTTGATATGGGAAATACGGTAATAGTTATTGAACACAATTTACACGTTATAAAGACAGCAGATTACATAATAGATATCGGACCAGAAGGGGGAGCAAAAGGTGGTAGAGTGGTAGCGGAAGGAACACCAGAAGAGGTAGCTGGCATGCAAGAAAGCGTTACTGGTGAATATCTTAGACAATACCTGCCAAATTTAGTGCAAGTATAATAGAGACTGTGCAAATACATTATGATTTTTCCAAGTGACGCTGTATGTTGCTACCTGCTTTTTACCCTTGATTCTAGCCTTATTTTTACCATTAATGAGGATTATATTCATTATTTTTTAAGATAAAACATTTAAAATACCAGACATATTATTCAATGGCTTTATTGTGGTGGTAAATTCTTTAATTACATTAAATATTCCTACCTTTTTTCCTATATCTTAACTGCGTGTAAAGATATTTTTAAGCATCAAATTCAACTTTTAGTTGTTTTATTTTCAATTTTAAGTTGAAATGTATTGACACATGCAATTGTAAGGATGTATAAATAATTAGTTTTTAATATTGAGGTTTTAAATATGTTTAGAAAAAAAATAAGCAGTGATAGTGACACTGACACAATACCACTAATAAATGATTTGCCAAAAATAGCAAAAAAAAGAGACTTGATCAGAAAGTGTCTAGAAAGAGATATTGATATTACTACCAAAGATGAGAAAGGCAATAATGTTCTACATATTATTGCTTCAATGCCTAAGAAAGAGAAAATTATATGGTTGAATCTCATACTGAAAGCTGGGATATCTGAAGATCAACTCAAAAAAGCAATAAATGCTAAAAATAGGGATGGATTAACCCCTATGCAAAAAGCATTTCATGCTAAAATAAATAAGGAAAATCATTATCACCATACAATCTCCAGTAAGGATAACACGTTTAGATTTATTATAGCATTGTTAAACAATGGAGCTAAAGTTGAACAGCTGCATTTATCTGCAGAACACTTAGCAGCACTGCCTAAATCTAAACTAGACTATTATTCCAGATGTTTAAAAAAACTAACTAACAAATATAAGATTACACGAGCTAATGATTATAGTTCTGACGATGGCTATGGAAGTGGTCCTGATAACACTGATTCAATGCCGTCAACACATGAAACAAAGAAAACAGAACCTATAGTGGCAGAAAATAAAAATCCATATGCAACAATACAGAAAATAGAAGAAGGCTGTGACAATTCATTAAAAGCAATCAAAGGAAAAAACTTAGCAAATTTCAAAAAATACTTGGGAAAAATTAGTGTGACCACTACAGATAAAGAAGGCAATAACATTTTACATCTCATTGCTTCAATGCCTCGGGAAAAGAAAATAACACGGTTAAATCTTATACTTAAAGCTGGGATATCCAAGGATCAACTTGAAAACGCAATAAATGCTGAGAACAAGAATGGGCAAACTCCTATGCAAGTAGCATTAAGTGCTAAAATAAACAAGGAAATTCATCATCATAATACAATCCCCGACAGTGATAATACACTTGAATTTATTATAAAGTTATTAAAAAATGGAGCTGATCATAGTCAATTGCAATTGTCTGCAGAACACTTGGCAGCACTGTCTAACTTTCAAAAAAACTATCATATTAATTTTTTAAAAAAACTAGCTCAATCTAGCAAAGATGAGGCTATACCTAGCAAAGATAAAATTAGACAAACTATTGATCATATTGTTTATGGTCGGTATCCATTACACCTAGCAGTTCTTAAGGAGGATCAAGATATGTTCAGTAATCTCCTATTACAAAATTCCTTGACTACTAATATAGACAGAGAAAGCGATAACAAAGATTATTCTATTGCTGATACAGATGAAGAAGGCAATAACATTTTACATCTCATTGCTTCAATGCCTAATAAAACGAAAATTACATGGTTGAATCTTATACCTAAATGCGGAACATTTAACGATCAACTCACAGAAGCAATAAATGCTACAAACAAGAATGGGCGCACTCCTATACAAGTAGCAATAGTGAACAAAATAACTAAAGATACTCATAGAACATTTACAATATCTGACAACACTGTAACATTTTGCATAAAACTATTAAACCACCTTGTGTTAAGTAATCAAGCTAAATCCGAGGATTGTCGTCGTCATTTTGTATTACCTGGAAAATATAGTAGTGATAGATATATTAAACTTTTACAAAATTTTACCAAAGATGAAAGAATACATGCAAATCACACAACCTGCATTTTAGATGATATTCTAAAAGAACAAATAGCTCAACATCAAGAAAATAAAAAATTAAACAAGGGTATGAAAAATACTAGGAATAATTGCTGGGCTAAAACAAAAAAGTGCGGCAAGGTTATACTCGATTTTATTAATCCCAACAAAACAGTCGATAGAATGACTAAATTAGCAATTGCTGCTCTCACTGTTGTTGCTGCCTTTTTTACATTTGTAATAATAGCATTTGCTGCAATTAATGGTCAACTTTCTATAGCGGCAGCAGTACCTATAATGTTAGCATTTGTGGTTACTCCTATAGTCATAAAATATTTCCAAAGCAATAATGAATTAGAAAAAACTGATAACTCTGCTCAAAATAAAAATGAAAAGCCTAATAGTAGGATGACTGATATACTCACTGGTGCTTTCAAGAATGGGGTTAGAGTTCTCAATTAATTAGACTTTGTATCTTTAAAAAAGCATCTGAGCTATAAACGCTTTTTTTAAGATACAAGGAATATATACCAAATTTTGCAAGAGTTGACGTACGTAAACATCTCTAATGATCAAGAATATATTCTTGCGTCAAAGGCGATTGAGCGTTTTCAAATATTTCCTGAGTACTTCCAGACTCAATAATCTTGCCATTATGAAAGAAAGTTATATTATCAGATAACTTTTTTGCTTGTTTCATTGAATGAGTCACCATAATTATGGTAAACTTTAATTTTAACTCTTGTATAAGATGCTCGATTGCGTTGGTGGCTACTGGATCAAGGGCTGAACATGGCTCATCCATTAACAATATAGTGGGCTTTACTGCAATTGCGCGGGCAATACATAATCTCTGCTGTTGACCACCAGATAAGTTTAATGCATTTTCCTGCAGTCTATCCTTTAATTCTTCCCATAAACCAACTTTAACTAAGCTTTCTTCTACTACTTCAGCTAATTTTTGCTTGTTTTTTATTACTCCATGTAGCTTGGGACCATAGGCAACATTATCATATATTGACTTTGGAAAAGGATTTGGTTTCTGAAACACCATACCAACTTTTGCTCTAAGTAGAACAACATCCATATCTCGTGAATATATATCACCTAACCCATCAATAGTTAATTCACCAATAACTTTACACCCAGGAACGTAATCATTCATGCGATTGAAACAACGCAGAAATGTTGACTTGCCACATCCAGATGGCCCTATTAACGTAGTAATCTTTCTCTTATAAATATCTAAGTTTATATCAAATAAAATTTGTTTAGAACTATACCAAAGATTTAAACCCTTAACAGAAGCGTGCACTTTGTTCATATTACCTCTTGTATTGAATAGAGACCTGTAGTCTTCCTTTTATTATTATATAGCCACATTGCTGCTTTAACAGCTCCTTTAGCAAATATTTCGCGATTAATCGCTTTATGAATTAGTTCTATTCGTTCATCAGAATTAGCAAACATCACTTTATGGTCTCCTATCACCCCACCTCCTCGAGATACCGCAAAACCTATACTTCTTTTTTCTCTTATACCATAAGAATGTTGATGAACATCAAAATCAATCTCTAAAGTATCAGCAATTGCTTTACCGAGTTCTATGGCTGTGCCTGATGGTGAGTCTTTTTTTAAATTATGGTGCATCTCCCAAATTTCCACATCATATTCATTACCTAAAAGCTCAGCGGCTTTTTTTACTAATTTTAACAATACATTAACTCCTATACTCATATTTGCTGACCATAATATTGGAACTCTAGTAGCATACTTTTCTAAGTTGATACCTTCTATTCCAGTTGTACCACTAACTAATGGTTTTTCAAACTTTACAGCTGCTTTAAGGCATTCCAACATACATTCTCTAGTTGTGAAATCTATCACAATATCAGATAATTGAAACACATCATCAATGGAATCTGTAATCTTAACTCCTATATTAGACCCGCGTCCTATAAAATATCCAATATCTGTACCTATGTTTGAACGCGCAGCAGCACCAGTTATTTTCACTTTTTCATTGATAACCAACTCATTTATGAGAGCTCTACCCATTTTTCCCAGACAACCTATTACTCCTACCTTCATATGATTTTTTGCATTCCTAGCACATTATACCATACAATTGCATTCTTCACTGATTTTACATTAAAAGCAAGTTTATATCTAATAACTAGCCACGATATAGTATCAATCTATCATCCTTCATGATGAAATCAAAGTACCTTAAAAAACTCATACCCAGCAGAGAATGAGACATGGAGTAAGAATTTACACTTGCTTGTACATTGTTAATTAAAAAATTTCCTATTCTGATTTGAGGAATTTGCACCACTCCAGCTTCTATTCGACCTTTTGCCGTTTCATATATTTTAAAATTCTGAATGTTTTGTAAATTAATGCCTGCATACACTGCATCTTTTTGTAAGAGAACAATATCAGTTGCACCAGTATCAAGCAGAAACGTTATGTTACGGTTGTTAATTTGAGCTTGAATATAAAAGTGTCCATCACGAGATTTAGTAAATTCTATGCTGCCATTACCATGAACCCTTCCTTTATGTGGTAAAAAGGTACTAAGGAACCTATTACTTAATTTGTTTCCCTGTGAATCAAAAAGCATTGCAATAACGATTATTATTAGTAACCAAGCAATCAGATTCTTAAGTGTATTCATATCTTTAAAGTGTGCAGCTATTAAAATAGTTTTGAATTAACAAATTATTATTAAAATTTCATTGTTTCAGTACAATATTTAATATACACTTTAAAGAAAATATTCAGCTTTAATTTTATGTCAGAAGCAAAAAATCTAATTTTGGCAGTTGTACTTTCCGCATTGATAATAGTATTTTGGAACGTTATTTACGAAAAATTTCTTAATACAGATGAAAACCAGCCACCAGTTGAAAGTATTGAACACATTGAATCTTTCAATGATACTGCTCCTATAATCTATCAGGACCGCTCCGAAATTATTGATTCCACCCGAGAGCAAAGAATTAACTTAATCAACAATTCACTAAAAGGATCTATTTCTTTAAAAGGTGCAAGACTTGATGATTTAGTTTTAAATAATTATCACTTAAAGCCAGACCCTTCCTCTTCACAAGTAGTGTTATTGTCGCCTGCAGAGTCACAAGATGTATATTTTGCAGAATTTGGTTGGCTGGACCCTAGCAAAAAAATTGAAATTCCAAATTCTGAAACAATTTGGCAGGTAGATAAAGCTAATCCGCAGGGAGTCGATTTATTTTGGGATAATAAAAATGGTGTTGTGTTCAAAATGAAAATCAACCTGGATGATAACTATATGTTTAAGGTTGAACAATTCGTTGAAAATAATACAAAGAATAATGTAGTTCTAGTTCCTTATGGTCGCATCAACCGTAAGCGTAGTAATATTAACGAATCTCCTTGGATATCACATGAAGGTGTTCTAGGTGTCTTTGATAATAAATTGGAAGAATGGACATATAAGAATGTTGCCAAGAAACATTTTATTAAAGCAAATACAAATCAAAAGAACTGGTTTGGTTTTGCTGATAAATATTGGTTTACAGCTATTATACCTGAAGGACCTGGTAAAATAAATGTAAATATTAAACATACAAATGTTAATGATACTGATAAATTTCAAGTAGATTTTGTTAAACCTCATCAAAACATATCTCCTGGTACAAGCACCTCTAATGTGAATTATTTTTTTGCTGGAGCAAAGAAGTTGAATTTACTGGATTCTTATAAAGATACTCTAAATATACCTTTGTTCGATAAAGCCGTAGATTTTGGTGTTCTTTACTTTATAACCAAACCAGTATTTTTATTGCTTGAATATTTCAATTTCATTTTAAAGAACTTTGGCTTAGCAATATTATTATTAACCTTAGTAATCAAGCTTTTGATGCTTCCTTTATCTAATAAATCATACATCTCTATGCTTAAAATGAAAAACTTGCAGCCTGACGTAACTCGCATAAAAGAGCTGTATAAAAATGATTCCTTAAAACAAAACAAAGAAATAATTGCGTTGTATAGAAAAAATAATGTAAACCCTATATCAAGCATTTTTCCTATGTTGATACAAATACCCGTATTTTTTGCTTTGTATAAAGTGTTATTTGTTACCATAGAAATGAGACATGCACCATTTTACTTATGGATTAAGGATCTCTCAGCTTCAGATCCAACAAATATTTTTACGCTATTCGGGTTGTTTAACTATAATTTTCCTATTTCTATCGGCATTTTACCTATAATCTTTGGCATTACTATGATAATACAACAAAAATTAAGTGAGAAAGATCAAATCAATAAAGATGATATGCAAGTAAACGTGATGAAATTCTTGCCTTACATTTCTGTTTTTATTTTTTCTTCCTTTCCTGCTGGTTTAGTAATATATTGGATATTCAGCAATATCATCACCTTAGTCCAGCAATCATTGATAAAATTATTTTTAACAAAAAAAGTAAGAGTAAATGTCGAAAATATTAATAGTTAATTCAACCTATTATGCTGAAATAGCAGGTCTTTTGCTTGATGGTGCAACTGATAAGTTAAAAGACAGCGGTACCAGTTACGATATAGTTGAAGTTCCTGGTACATTTGAGATACCTGCAGCAATTCTTTTTGCAGTTAAGAGTGAACGTATTAATTATGACGGTTACTTGGCTCTTGGATGTGTGATCCGCGGTGAAACTGACCATTATCACTACGTTTGTAAAGGAGTCATTGAAGGTTTAAATGAAATTATTACCCACTATGCAATACCTCTTGGTATGGGCGTGATTACATCTGATAACAAAGATAAAGCTTTAGTGAGAGCTGACAAAAACAAAAAAAATGTTGGTGGTCATGCAGCCTCAACTGTTATACAGATGATCAATCTGTATAATAAATTTATAGAAAAATAATGGAGGAGAAACCTATAGCTAACAAGTGGCGTGCAAAAAGAAGTATGGCAAGATTTTTTGCTACACAGGTTATCTATTCAAATATTTTCGTAGATTACAGTGACAATTCTTCTAAGCTAGACAATTATATTAATGAATTAATCAATACATTTAAATGTGAAGAACCTGATAATCAGTTTTTGCATGAGCTAGTAAACAAAGTTATCCATAACAGTGAAGAATACGATAAAATAATAGAACCTTATTTGCATTCAAGCTGGTCTCTTTCAAGGTTGAACCTTGTAAGCTTATCTATTTTACGTGTTGCAATATGTGAGCTAGTTAACTATGATACACCAACGCCTGTGATTGTTAGTGAATATACTAATATTGCATCTAGTTTGCTTAGTAAACCAAGTGAGATTGGTTTTATTAACGGGCTGCTAGATAGAGTGCAAATAGATAAAATCCTGTAAATTGCAGTTGATAATATTTTTAAATCTATGGTAGACTAAGAAAATTATAATATAACATATGACAAAAGATGAAAAATCAAAAACGCTTTTTGAAGTAGAGGGAGTAGTAACTGCTTTATTGCCTGCTGCAGAATTTAGAGTAAAATTAGATAATGATTATGAAATAATCTGTCACGTATCAGGCAAAGTAAGGAGAAGTAAGATACGTATCATTATTGGAGATAGAGTGTTGGTTGAAATGAGTATATACGATAGAAATGCAAAAAAGGGTCGGATAACCAGAAGGCTGAAAGGTACAAGTGAAAGAACAACATCTAAATAAGCTGATACTTGCTTCGTCATCAAAAAGGCGTGTAGCTTTATTAGAACAAATGAATGTCAAACCAGGTTTGATTGTACCTGCAGATATAGACGAAACTCCTATAAAGAAAGAACTCCCTAAAGATTATTCAATCCGCATGGCGAAAAGTAAAGCTGAAAAAGTGCAAAGTTCCCATCCAAATTATTTTGTGTTAGGTGTTGATACTGTAGTGGCATGCGGTAGGAGAATATTACCCAAAGCAGAAAATGTTGAGATAGCAGAAAAATGTATTCGTTTACTATCAGGTAGAAGACATAGAGTATATACTAGTATTTGCCTCTTAGTTCCCGACCAGTCCAAACAGCATATTAAAACTGTGGTTACAATAGTTAAGTTTAAACGTCTGAGTGAGCAAGAGATTAGTTATTATTTAGCATCGCAAGAATGGAAAGACAGAGCCGGTGGATGCAATGTACAAGGTCTTGCTGGAATATTTGTTTTATTTTTGCGTGGGTCCTACTCTTCTGTTATAGGGCTACCATTGCATGAAACTCATTGTTTATTAAGTAATTACTTCAACTTTCATCCAAAAAAGCTAAAATAGGCCTCTTTCGAAACCGCTTTATGATGAGAGGAGAAGTGCAAGCGAAGCACCGCAGGATGTATTTGAGAAGCGTATCAACAACAAAATTGCCATCAGAAATTGAATTTCGAAAGAGGCCTAATATTAAGCCTAGAAAAAAAATTTATCATTCTCAATCCAAGTACAGTAAACAGTTTGCAAAAATCAATTATTATCTGTAGCATATTAATAAGAATTTTAATTGAAAATAATATGCCATCTGTTACTTTTATTTTACCTGATGGAAGTAAAAAAAGTTATGAAGCTAAGGAGGGTGAAACTTTGCTTAATTTAGCTCATAGAAGCGATCCAGATCTGCTTGAAGGAGCATGTGAAGGCTCTCTTGCTTGTTCTACATGTCATGTAATCGTCAATCCAAAGTTTTATGATATCCTAGATCCAATATCTGATGAAGAAAATGACATGTTGGATCTAGCCTTTGGGTTAACAGAAACTTCAAGGCTTGGATGCCAAATTAAAATAACAAAAGAAATTGATGGTATATCTGTTACAATACCAAGAAGTACGAGAAATATATCACTAGACAAACAAGGAAATAATTAATTATGCGCAAGGTTATTATCTATTCAATCATCTCTTTATTCTTATTTATTCCAGCAGTATATGGTGGTTTTTGGTATTTTGCTGCATGGAAAGCAAAAAAACATTTGGTGAAAATGGTGTATAATATTACTGGCGAAGAACCTGACATTTCATGTGATAAAAGCGGATTTCCTTCCAATCTTATCTTTCACATCAAGAATCCAAAATTTTCCGATAAGGAGTTGACTATTTCAACCGAAGCTTTGTTGATAAAAAATAGAATGCTCGATAGATCATTACATATTTATGTACCAAGCAATGAAATTAATATTGTTGTTCATGGTGATAAACCGAAGAATATAAAGTGCAGTACAGATAATAAAAGTTATTTTACTGTTAAATTAAATAAAGCACCTTTTTCATCACAACTTGATGGAAATGGCTCTATAATCGACCATATAAGTGCCCTTCGTTACAGAGATTATGGACTAAAATGCGATTTTTCCTATAATTCAGAGAGTGAAGAAAGCATTACAACTACAATTGAAACTAATGATAGAGCTAACCAGATTAGAATTAACTTTTACAAGAGATCTAATGAAGGTGCAAAATTAGGTTTCGATTTTTCCGTATACCGATTCAAAGATGCTGTAAATCCTGAAAGTTACTTGAGTATTGACACCAAATTTAACTACGAGCTTATAAATGACATTTCAGCCTCTAAGCTCAACTTTGATATAGAAAAATTTTTAATTCAGAGTAATAAATTTTCTCTTACTGCAAGTGGTGGAATACATGATTATAATATGGTCACATTTTCATTTAGGGATAAAATTAACATAGATATATCAAACTACAAAGAATTTGTGCTGCTAATGCTTGATAAAAAATCTACTGCTCATGCATACCAGGAGCTAATATCTTCTTTATCAGAGAAAACAATTAACGATAATGTTCAGTTTACAATAAGATATGATAATGACATGGGATCGAGTTTTATTGGAAAACTGCCTATCACTGACTTCTTCAACAAATTGACTGAACTTTCTAAAGATGAAAGCAGTAATTAGTCTGTTTATTATGTTAATGTTCTGTTTAAAAGTACATACCTTTACTTTAGATGACAAACTGCAAGACGAAAGTATGGAACAACGAGCAACAGATTTATTTAAAATAATAAAGTGTCCCATATGTTCTGGTGAAACATTGTCGGAGTCTGCTGCATATGATATGCGCAAAGCAATTCGTAAAAAAATTAGTGATGGGTATACTGACCAAGAAATAATTGTAGAACTAAAACATTCTTATGGTGATTCAATTATAGTAATTCCACCTGTAAAATACAGTACCTACATTCTATGGTATATACCGCTAATTGCATTATTTATTGGATGTTTTTTAATATATCTTGCAATGCGTAACCAAAGTTGAAATATATTGACTTTATATGTAATATAAGTTTAAAACCAGTAACATAGATCATTGAAGATATGCGTTTTTTTTCTTGCAAACTGATTCTCTCATTATGTTGTTTTTTATTCTTTTCACTACCTCTACAATCACAAACAAAAGAGAGAGATATGGAATTTGTTCCCATACCAAAAAGAAAAAAGCAATTCAACACTACTGCCAGCAAATCCAGAGAAATCATTGAGATACAAGAAAAGGTTATAATTGATGAAAATGACCCTCTGCCAAAAAGAAAGAGAAACCTTAAGTTCATAGAGAAACCTGAGCTCAAAAACGAAGTAAAAACTATTGATCATCAAAACAATGCATCAATTATAGCAAAAGTTACTGATTCTATCAGGAATAAACTCACAGAATGCTGGAACGTTCCTGCTAATATGGCTTATCAAAAAAGTTTCAGTATCAAAATCAACTTATTACTATCACCCCAAGGCGAAGTAGTTATAGCAGATGTAGTAGACGAAAATTCTTATCAGAGCAATACACTTTTCAGGTCATTAGCAGATAGTGCAATACGAGCGGTACATAGATGCAGCCCATTTAGTCATTTACCTAGTGAACACTATCACATTTGGCGTGAAATAACATTAGATTTTATTTTAAATGGATAATAAACTTTCCTTATGAATTAGTTTCGATCAGAATGTTTTTAAGAGTAATAACTTTTTTTTTACTATACTCAAGCATAGTTTTTTGTGGTAGTTGCAACTTTAACATATCATATTATGGGCTTGATTGTCATATGAACCTATCACATAGGAGTTTAAGCAATGTAAAAAAACTGTTGAACAAAGAAGATAAATTTGTTGCCATTACATTTGATGATGGTCCATCTTACAACACAGTAAACACTATTATTGATATATTAAAAACACATGAGTCGAAGGCAACGTTTTTCTTACTGGGTGAGCGCATAAATAAAAAAATACATGAGACAGTAAGGAAAATTCATGAAGCAGGTCATGAAATAGGTAATCATTCCTGGTCACATAAAAAGTTAACGTCATTATCAGATAATGAACAATTTCAAGAGTTAGAGAGAACGAATACAGCAATTAAAAATATAATACAAGAAGATATAAAATGGTTCCGTCCGCCATATGGGTGCCATGATGAAAATGTACTTAAAAACGTTAATTTACTCAATATGTATTCAATATTATGGACAGTAGATTCTCTAGATTGGAAAAACGATAAGTCTGAGGTTTTGATTGAAAGAGTTATAAGTGCAGTGCACAATGGCGCTATCATATTATTCCACGATCATGACAGTAGAGCAAACACAGTAGAAGCTTTACCTCGCATTATTACAATACTAAAAAAATCGGGCTATAAGCTTGTCACTTTAAGTGAATGGGAAAAAAAGGTTTGCAGCGCGTTAGGGTACAAGAAAAATGAATAGATCTCTTGAGCAACCGATTTATGATGAGAAACTTTATGCGTATAAAGAGTAAGATCTTTACCCGCAGAGCATTTATGCTTGGTGGCATCCAGTTAGCTATTTCTGCCATTTTTAGTTATAGATTGTATACTTTACAGATAAGAGATAGAAAAAAATATGAAGTACTATCCAATAGTAATAGAACAAGAGTTGCTACTATTATGCCCCAGCGGGGGAAAATTTTAGATAGAAATGGTATCGAGCTTGCAGTAAATAAAATCTCGTATGTTATTGTATTCGATGGAGAAAAAACTCTTCATAAAGAAGTAAGTGAGAAAGAGATTGCAGCGGGAGATAATGTAGTTGCATTTTATAAGCGCCATTACCCATTTGGCTCAATATGTTCGCATGTATTAGGGTACACAAAAAAACAACAAACAGGAGTTAGTGGTATTGAATATATACATGACGATGTATTAAAAGGCACACCTGGAAAAATCGAGCAGGAAGTAAACTCTAAAAAGCGTATTATAAGAGAGCTATCAAACACACCACCACAAGATGGAAATGATGTACAATTAACCATTGATATAAATCTGCAAAAAAAAATTGCAGAGATATTTCATAATCATAAAGGTTCAGTGACAGTTATTGATGTAAGAAATGGGGAAATTTTAGCATTATATAATTCACCTGCCTATGATAATAATCTTTTTACTGGTACGTTACCAAATGATACTTGGAAGAGCTTGAATTCTCCTTCATTACCACTAGTAAATCGTGCATTATCATATCAAACTCCTCTTGGGTCAGTTTTTAAGATAATAGTTGCGCTTGCAGCTCTGAAAGATGGCATAATCACACCACAGGAAAAATTCTTATGTAAGGGTCATATGCAAATAGGTAATCGAAAATTTCGCTGTTGGAAAAGTGCTGGCCATGGATACGTATCTTTAAATGAAGCAATAGCTTCTTCATGCAACATTTATTTTTATCAAATAGGCAAAAAGATAAACGTAGATTCTGTAGTAGAAATGGCTAGTAAATTTGGTATTGGTAGTGGACCACTAATGAAAAATTTCAAAGAAGAGGCTTCAGGGTTATTACCTAATAAAAGCTGGCGTGAGCAAAGACTATATTCACAATGGCAGTTGGGTGATACCATTAATTTGGCCATAGGTCAGGGTTATATACTTGCAACACCACTACAACTTGCAGTACTTGCAGCAAGGTTTGCAACAGGCAAGGAAGTAATGCCTTATATTGAGATGAATAAAACAAAGCAGGATTTTACTGAAATTGATATAGACCATGCACATCTTACTATCGTTCAAAACGCTATGTTTGATGCAGTAAACTCTAGAATTGGCACTGCATATACTACCAATTTACCCAAAGACATACGAATTGCTGGCAAAACTGGTACACCGGAAATAAACTCCCAGGGTAAAAGCCACAAGTTATTTATTGCTTATGGTTCTTCACATTATGCAATATCTGTATTTATAGAATATGGCAAAGCCCCACGTCAGGACTTTCTTATAGCTTATAAGATACTCAACCACATGGCACTACTAGACCCTGCAAGCCATTAATTTAACGCGTATGGGTTTATTTAACACTCCCTTTTTTCTTTTTTTCAAGTATATCTTTCAAATTTGCTGCTTTTTCAAATTCTAGATTCTTTGCATGTCTTAGCATTTCTTTTTTGAGCTGTTTTATATCCATGTTTCTATAGTCTTCATCTGCCATGTTTTCCTCTGTTTCTGTTCTTTCCTGTAAGGAATTGGTTATAGCTTTAATAACAGTTTTTGGAATAATGCCATGTTTTTTATTATATTCTTCCTGTTTCTTTCTCCTTCGATTCGTTTCATTTAACGCTCGCTCTAGTGATCCTGTCATTTTATCTGCATATAGAATAACTTTTCCTTCTCTGTTTCTTGCAGCACGACCGATTGTCTGAATTAACGAAGTTTCTGAACGCAAGAACCCTTCCTTATCAGCATCTAAAATGGCCACTAATCCGCATTCCGGAATATCAAGCCCTTCACGCAATAGGTTTACTCCTACTAAAACATTAATTTTTCCAGAACGTAGATCATATAAAGTATCAATCCTATCGAGTGTTTTAACATTTGCATGCAGGTAATGTGCTTTAATATCAACTTCACACATGTAGTCAGCTAAATTTTCTGCCATTTTTTTAGTCAATGTAGTTATTAATACACAGAACCCTTTTTTGATTACTTTTTGTGCTTCAGCAATTACATCATCTACTTGATATTCAGTAGGTTTTACAATACATGGTGGATCCAACAGACCAGTTGGACGAATAACTTGTTCTACAAAAATTCCTCCTGTCTTTTCTAGCTCATATTTACCTGGTGTTGCTGAAATATAAATTGTTTGCGGTCGCATTTTTTCCCATTCCTCAAAACGTAGAGGTCTATTATCAAGCGCTGATGGCATCCTAAACCCATACAAAATAAGATTTGATTTTCTTGACCTATCTCCACTATACATTGCGCCTATTTGTGGAATACTCACGTGACTTTCATCAACAAATAGTATGGCGTCTTTTGGCAAATATTCAAACAATGTGGGGGGTGGATCTCCAGCTTGTCTACTTGATAAATAACGCGAATAATTTTCAATTCCCTTACAACTTCCTGTTTCTCTCATCATTTCTAAGTCGAAGTTTGTTCTCTGCTCCAATTGTTTTGCTTCAACTATTTTATGGTTGGAATATAAGTATCTGAGTTGTTCTTCTAATTCTTCTTTAATCAACTCTATAGCTTGTAACAATGTTGGACGAGGTGTGACATAATGACTATTGGCAAAGATTACTATTTTTTTTAGTTTTGTAATAAGATTCCCAGTTAGTGGATCTATTTCCAAAATTTCTTCAACATCATTGCCAAATAACGCAACTCTCCAAGCTCTATTTTCATAATGAGATGGAAATATGTCTATAGTGTCACCACGAACACGGAAACTTCCTCGCGTGAGTTCATTATGTGACCTCTTATACTGTAACTCTACTAGATTGTTTAAAAAATCCTGACTTTTAATTTGCTCTCCTACCTCCACACCAATAGTCATATTCATATAACTTTCAGGTGCTCCAAGACCATAGATGCATGAGACACTGGCTATAACAATCACGTCTTTTCGTTCTAGAAGAGATCGAGTTGCAGAATGTCTTAGTATATCTATTCTCTCATTAATTTTAGAATCCTTTTCAATATAAGTATCAGTTTGTGGAATATAGGCTTCTGGTTGGTAATAATCATAATATGAAACAAAATATTCTACAGCGTTGTTTGGAAAAAATGCTTTCATTTCTTCATAAAGCTGTGCAGCCAAGGTTTTATTATGAGCAGTGATCAGCGCCGGCCGACCAGTTGTTTGAATAATACTTGCCATTGTAAATGTTTTGCCAGAACCAGTAACTCCAAGTAAAACTTGATCTTTCTTATTTTCTTGCAATCCTTGCACTAGCTTATCTATGGCCTGAGGTTGGTCTCCTGCTGGCTTAAAATTAGAAGTGAGGCTGAAAGACATGCAATATATTTTTTCTTAATGCTACAGTAGTTAATAAAATTTTCTCAACAAAATGTTGCCAAATATTTTTGAATTTAGATCTTAACAACACCCGCTTGTCTGGAGAACATATTATACTATATCTCTCCTCTAGTAACAAGATTTGCTTTAGAAGATGTCTTGAAATCATTTAAGTAGCTAATTTATTAAGCATAACGGTAATCATATTAAAGAAAATATTGGTTTTTGAGGTAAGAGGAGAATGTTCGTAATCTTTGCTCATGCGCCTAAAATTGGAGAGCCAAGCAAAGGTTCTTTCAACTATCCAACGTTTTGGAATAACCTGAAATCCTTCAGCTTCGGG
>NZ_JACVWV010000017.1 GCF_014534705.1 Wolbachia endosymbiont of Pentalonia nigronervosa
CTGTTCGCCCTATCCACATCACTGCTGCTATGAACTTTCTGTTGTCCTTTGCACTCCTTCCACTATCCCCTTTCTTTCCGGGTAAACTCTCCTTTATCCTTTCCCATTGCTTATCTTTTAAGTCGTATAACATCCTTAGCTTCTCTCAAAAATTGTTATTATAACTCCTTTCTTTTTGAATGTCTACACTACCTAGGTTAAGAAGTGACTATATGCCACCTATAATTACTACAAATGTGCAATATGAATCACTAATAATGAAAGATTTACAACATATTACACAAGAATATAAGATAATTCTAGAACCAGTGAAAATAGGAACGGCAGCAGCGATATTGACTGCAGCACTTCTCTGCGATGAAGATGAAGTTATGTTGATTCTACCTTCAGATCATTTTATAGGTAATCTGGATAATTTTTACACTTCTATCGACAAAGCATCTGAGATAGCTTGTAAAACTAATGCTATAGTCACTTTTGGAGTAAAACCTTGTAAATTTAATTCTGAATATGGTTATATCGATGCTCTTTATGATAGCGACAAGAAGTATCATATAGTTCAACGTTTTTTAGAGAAGCCTGCATATGAACTAAGTAATGATCATTATTGGAACTCAGGCATTTTTGTTTTTAAAGCAAAACGCTATATAGATGAAGTCAAGAAATTTGCCCCGAACCTTTATAAATTATGCTACAATAGTGTAAAGCATTTTATCCCACAAGAAAAATTTCTTTATCTTAAACAGCAGGACTTCGAAGGAATTGAAAGCATATCTATTGATCATTTAATTATGGAGAAGGTAAAGAATATAGCAATGATAGAAGCTAATTTTAATTGGATGGATATTGGCACATGGAATGCAGTTTTAGAGTTGAACAAGAGAAAGAACTGTTTTTTTTTAAGATCAACACTGCATGAGGACAAGGGGTGTTTTTTAGGTAACATGAAACAACTGTCTGAGGTAATAGAGTTGCGAAAAAGATCTATTTCAAGTCAAAGCCTGATGTCATTCATCAATAAGGTTAAAAATATGGCAGTAATTAAAAAAGAGATTAGACCATGGGGATTTTTTGATGTAATTTTGACCGGTGAAAATTTTCTCGTAAAACGCCTTTTTATAGATCCATTGAGTTGTACTTCCAAACAATTCCATAATCATAGAGATGAATACCATATAGTATTATCTGGAATAGGACACATTACCCTAGATGAAAAAATTCATACTGTAGTACAAAATCATCTAATAGAAATTCCGAGGAATGTTGCTCACAGGATTGAGAATAAAAATACAGACTTTCCACTTGAGATAATAGAGTTCCAAATAGGCGAACACTTGTCTGACAGTGATATAGTAAGACTAGATGATATATATGGAAGAACGGCATGAGAAAGAATTGACTATTTTTTGAAAGTAGTATCAAGATTCTTATTTCTTCTCAGCAAAACATAGAAAGCTCCCTTGCCACCATGCTTTTTTGTAGCCTGCTGAAAGTATAAAACCATATAATAAATTTTAGTATCGTTCAACCATTTATGTAGGTTATTTTTTATGGCTCCAACTTTATTTGTTGAATTACCGTGTCCCGTGATTACTAATAAACATCTATTCCCTATTTGATAGTTCTTTATAATAAAATTTACCAACTTGTAATAAGCATCATCTATGTGGCAACCATGCAGATCCAGCTTAGCATCTATGAAATATTCACCTCTATCAACCTTTAATTTCGTGTTATGATCAAGGGAACACGATAAACTAGTATAGGGAGAGCTTTTTTGTGAAAAAAAAGAATGATTACACTTGTTTAGATTCATTTGATAGTCAACATTGGATCTTTTGCGAAGTTCGATTTTTTTTGTTGAAAAAGATGCATCAAATATGTTGTTATGCGTTTCTTCTGAGAATTTCTCATCATGAACGAATTGTGAAGTAGGCTGATTTAAGGTCACCTTTTGACATACTATGGGTTTAACATTTTTTTGCCAATCTAATTCATCAGCAGACATAAATACATTAATGAAACTATATTAATTTTACAGCAATATATAAATATAGTAAAATATTACATGTTTTAATTCAGATAGATATGAAATCATCAAAAATTCATGAGAGTTTTTGGCTATACGGAAAGCATCCATGCATATCAGCACTAAGAAACAAAAATAGACGATGTATAGAACTGTTAGTAACAAAAAGTTCCTATCAACAATATGAAAAAGAGATTATTCAATGCGTAAAGAATCAATCCCTCACAATTAAGACGGTAGAAAATAAAGTATTTGATAGCATTTTACTTAAGGGTGTTAATCACCAAGGAATTGCTTTGAAAGTTACTCCTATTTCTAACTACTTAAATGTTGAGGAGGTAGCTCAAAATTCAACTGATAATTCTACTATTGTGATCTTAGATCAGGTTAACGATACATACAATATAGGGTCAATTTTAAGAACTTCAGCTTGTTTTAATGTTGATGCATTAATTCTGCCTTACAACCATTCACCAAGTGAAAATTCATCTATTGCAAAAGCGGCAAGTGGTGCATTAGAGATTGTGCCATTAATATATGTTGTAAATATAGTAAGTACGATCAAAACTTTGAAAGATTTCGGCTATTGGTGTTATGGATTTGACTGCAATTTTGGAGAGGATATACATGAATTGCCAAAAAAAAGAGTGATTATATTTGGTTCTGAAGAAAAAGGGCTACGAAGGTTAGTTAAGGAGAATTGTGACCAGCTTTTAAAAATACCAATATCAAATAATATTAACAGTTTGAACGTTTCAAATGCAGCAGCAATAGGGTTATACGCTATCACTTCAAAAACTACTAATCATTTATAGTTTGAAAAGTACTGTATTTTCAAGTATAAATAAGTGTCTTTAGAAATATTGTGTGACAATATCAATTTTAGGTGCTGGTGCATGGGGTACAGCAATTGCAGTTTCATTAAGTAGCAAGCAAGGTATAACTTTATGGACGCGCAATAAATCCACATTTAATTCAATAATTGAGAAAAGGGAAAGTGACAAGCTTTCTGGTTGTCTGATTCCTGATAATGTATCAGTAAAATTGGATATAGAAGATACAATCAATAGCGCATTGATAATTATTGCAACTCCTACTCAATCTTTAAGGGGGGTATGCCGGCAATTGCATAATTGCGGAGTGAAGAAGGATATCCCAATAATTATAACTTGCAAGGGAATAGAAAAATCAACGTTAATGCTGACCAGCGAAGTAGTGGAAGAGATTTTACCTGATAACCCTATTGCAGTTTTTTCAGGCCCTAGCTTTGCTATAGAAGTTGCAAAGAAATTACCTTATTCAATGGTTCTTGCGTGTCAGGATGCCACGTTAGGCTTGAAGCTGATATCAGAAATGCAGCATAAAAACGTTAAGCTGCATTTCAGTGAAGACGTTGTCGGAGTGCAAATCTGCGCAGCATTGAAAAATGTTTTTGCCATAGCATGTGGAATTATTTTGGGTAAAAAACTTGGATATAACGCTCACGCAGCATTAATAACAAAAAGTATGGATGAAATCAGAACTCTGTACTTAGCAAAAACTGGTAATAACAATATGGATATTTTATTTGGACCAGCGTGTTTAGGTGACTTAGTTATGACGTGTACGTCCTTAAACTCAAGAAATCTATCTTTTGGATCTAAAATTGGTAGCAGTGATGAACATGATATTCAACAGATCTTACTGGAAAGTAAGTTATTAACCGAAGGTGTCAGTACTGTTCAGTCTGCTTTTCATTTAGCACAAAAATTAGGGGCTCAAATGCCGATATGTGAAGCGATTTATAAGTTATTGTATGAAAATGCCTCTATAGATGACACTATTTCCATTCTTATGAGTTAGTTTTATGAAATTCTTGTACAAATTAATTTCAACCTGGATGCTATCTGGTACGGTAAAAAAAATGCCAGGTACCATAGGTAGCTTAGCATCCTTTCCACTGGTTCCTATTGTATTGAGCAATAAAGTTTTAGGTGTGGTAGTTATCTTTTCATTATTTTTAATAGGGCTGTGGTCTACAGGCAACTATATAAAACATTATCAGGCCTCACATGACCCAAAAGAAGTTGTGATTGATGAAGTAGTTGGTCAATTGCTAACAATATTCTTAGCTTCAATTCTATTACACAGTAAAGCGGCGGATTATTTCTTATTATTGTTATGCTTTTTTTCTTTTAGGTTTTTTGATATAATAAAGGTATGGCCTGCCAGTGTGATTGATAAAAACACCAAAGGTTCTTTGGGGGTTATGTTGGACGACATTGTAGCTGCAGTGTTAGCTTGTATTTTTATAGAGGCAGTTTATTGTTTATTATATGCAGAATAAGAACGTTTGTTACTCAAATCTAGTTACTCAAAACTTGAAGGATTATGTGCTTTATGTAGCAAGTTTATCTCAGTGGGAAGTACATGATGAGTTTGATGGTAGTACATTTATAATTAATGGTACCCGAGAATCCCTGTTTAATTTTGTGTTTTGTGAAACTGAAGTGTCTATACACAAAACTTTAGATTATCTCAGAAAAAGAGATATAGAAGCAACATGGGTACAAATGAAAACAAAAAATTCTTTAGAAAGGTATGGGGTAAAGTATGCTAGCACACCAAAAAAGGCTTTGCTTAACATGAAAAATTATTTTTTACCGGCTGATGTTGTGCCAAATTTGAAGTTTACTATTGTAGATAGTAGTCAGCTCTTAGAGCAGTTAGATTTATGTACTTCTCAAATCTTTCATCATAATATCGGAATTGTTAGTACATTTTTTCGTGGATTACCAAGTGATACCTCGCAGTTAAAATTTTTTCTTGCAACACTAAATGAAAAAATTGTTGGTACATGTGGTATTTATATACAAGGTAACGTGGCAGGTTTTTATAGTGATGGTATTTTACCAATGTATAGAAATCAGGGAATAGGTACTCAAATGGTTTTAGAGAGGATAAAAATGGCTCAGCAATGTAAATGTGAATACATAATAGCACATTGTATGAAACCCTCTGTAAATCTTTATAAGAGGTTAGGGTTTCAGATGTTAGGTAATCTTTACTTGTACATCTCTTCAGCATATAACTCTATGTAGCGGTAACTTACTTAAAAGGTACTATGTTTTTTACATATGAAGCATTTTTAATATTAATATTAATATTATTTTTTCTTTCTTATTCTAGATTAAAGATTGATAATAAAGTTAATGAGCTACAGCATCAAAATATTATAGTTAATAACTTGATTGATACTATGGATGATGGATTTTACATCTGGGATGCAAAGAAGCGTATAGAAAAATTTTCTCCTAATTTATTAATTTCACTCAATACTGTTTTTTACTCGTTTAACGAGTTTATAGATTTTTTTGAACAATCAGAAATCTTAATGAAAAATTTTACTGAAGCAAAAGAGATAAATAAATCTTTTACTCTAGATTTAAAAGCAAAGGATAGCGAAGTTTATTGCATGTGTTATGGTCGTAGTATAATAGACAATGCTAACAAGGTAATAGGTGCATTATTGTGGATAAGAAATGTCTCAGACTATAAGATAAGAGCTAATGAGCTTGAGATAGAAAACAGAAAGTTTGTACAAGAAATAGAAAATTATAAGAATATTTTCAATTCTTTACCTTATCCAATATTCAAATATAACAAACATCGGAAAGTAAAATTTTATAACTTGTTTTATGATAAGTACATAAACAGTTCACAGAGATTAGCCATTACCCGTAATGTTTATAATACAAAACCAGAGAAACATGTCATAACATGTAAGAGTGAACGTAAAATTTTTTCTTTTGCGAAAGCTTCAATACAAGACTCCGATGAAATAGTTGTATATGGACAGGATGTTAGCTATGCAGAGAAATTACATACTGAATTGAATGATTATTTAGTTACACAAAGAAACTTACTTGAAGGGTTGCCGGTTGCTATTGCAATATATAGCAAAAATCAAAAGCTTAAATTTTATAATAATGCTTTCACCAAGGCCTTTCAGTTTGACTCAGATTTTTTGGCATCTCATCCAACTTATCATGAAGTTATGCTCTACCTCTTTGAGTCCAAAAAACTTTTAAAAGAAGAGGATTTCCAAGATATAAGCAAACAAAGACATACTTTATTTAAGGAGTTGATTGGATCGTATAACAATGTGCTGCACTTGACAAATGGAAAATTACTTAGAGTTTTTACTGTACCTTATGCCGCAGAAGGTTTGCTCTTCTCCTATGAAGAAAGCAAAAAACTATAGCCCTTCAGCTGTGGCTTAAAGAATAATTAAAATAAATTGAGATAGAGAATTACTACCAGTCAATTTTTTTATCTTGAGTTTTTATTTGTAGTACAGATACCAGGCTAACTAACGCACAAGCGGTAAGGTAAGCGCCTGCTGAAAGTTTTGTACCTGTTTTTTCTATTAGTAGTGTACATATATAGGGGGAAATACCACCAAAAATTCCTGCAGATATGTTGTTTGCTAAACAGAAACCAGTACATCTGATTTTTGTTGGAAATAGCTCACAAATAAGAGAATTGTATATTCCAAAAGATGCAGCTATTGGTATGCTAGATAACAAAAAGGTAAATATTATGACGTAGTAATTATTATGGGAAAGTAGTGAAAGTACTGGAAGACCTACAAAAGCCAGTATTATTACAATAAGAACCATCATATTTTTTCTTCCAATTTTATCAGATAATGTTGCAAATAACACTGCACATACTCCAAATGTGGTGTCACTTATGATCCTCACTAAATTTTTGATATCAATACCTGATATACTTAATTCTTTCACAGATATGTTATAAAACATTATCATCGAGTAGACGATCGCATTCTGAGCAATACCAAGTCCTATTGCAATAATAAATGGTCTCTTATAACTTTTGATTAATTCTAAAAATGGAGAGCGGGATAAACTTTTATTCTGACTATGTATTTTATATGCTAAACTTTCACTCATTACGTATCTCATCAAGAATCCTATCATCCCCATAAAAAAACAGAAGTGAAAAAGCAATCTCCAACCCCAAATTTCAAAATTTTCACCTGTAAGTTTTTTACAAATAGCTATCATTATAAAACATGTAACAGAACCAAGTGCACCACTGAAAGCTTTTATGCTACCTAAAAACCCTAAGTTTTTTTTATCACTTGAATGTTCTATCAAAAAAGTTGCGTTGATACTTGTTTCTCCTCCTGCTGCTATTCCTTGTGTTATTCTGCATAATAACAATAGTATAGGAGCAAAAATCCCAACATCTTTAAAGCTAGGGATGATTCCAATTGCAGCAGATGATATTGAAACTAATACTACTGATGTAAGTAAAATCTTTTTTCTGCCATACCTATCGCCAACATAACCAAAAATTAACGCGCCCAATGGCCTAAATCCAAAACCAATTGCAAAAGTGATAAGAAAGTGTATTGTACCTACTTCAGATAAAAAAAAGGTACTACTTATTATATGTGTTAAAGATCCAAACAAAGTTAATTCATACCAGACTATCATGTTGCAAATTATGCCTGATAGCACTGCTTTTTGGATATTACTCAATTTCTTACCCACTATACGACGCCTCTGATTAGCGTCTTCACCTTATAGTCATCATATAAAGTAAAGACACTATACAAAAGCGGTATTACACTATTTATTTTCTTCCTGATTATCAATGTCTTGATAATCAGAGTCAACCACTTTTTCTTCTTCACTATTTGCTGATGAAGAATCACTGCCGGCAGTATCTTGTTGTGATGAATTATACATTGCTTCTCCAAGCTTCATAGCAGCTTGAGAAAGGTTAGTAACTTTCTGCTGTATTGAATCAGCATCATCAATATTGTCAGATTTACGCGCTTCTTTTAATTCATTAATTACATGTTCAATCGCAGATTTCTCCTCAGATGAAACTTTATCACCATACTCCTGCAACGACTTTTCTGTAGAATGAATTAAACTATCTGCACTATTCTTTACCTCAATGAACTTTTTACGTTTTTCATCTTCTGGTCCTTTTGCTTCAGCTTCTTTTACCATTTGATTTATTTCATCATCAGATAAACCACCTGAAGATTGAATACGTATTTTTTGTTCTTTTCCAGTTGCCTTATCCTTTGCAGAAACATGTGCTATTCCATTTGCATCTATGTCAAATGTCACTTCAATTTGTGGCCTTCCTCGTGGGGCAGGAGGTATACCTTCCAAACTAAATTGGCCAAGTAATTTATTGTCAACTGCAACTTTTCTTTCACCTTGATATACCTTAATTGTAACAGCTGTTTGGCTGTCCTCTGCGGTTGAAAATACCTGAGATTTTTTTGTAGGAATGGTAGTGTTGCGCTCAATGAGTGGAGTAAATACTCCTCCTAAAGTCTCAATACCAAGAGAAAGTGGAGTGACATCAAGTAACAATACATCCCTTACATCACCTTGAATAATTCCCGCTTGTATTGCCGCGCCAATTGCTACAACTTCATCAGGATTCACTCCCCTGTGTGGGTCTTTACCAAAAAATGCTTTAACCTTATCTATTACTTTCGGCATGCGCGTCATACCACCAACTAACACTACTTCTCCAATTTCATTTGCAGATAAACCAGCATCTTCAAGGGCTTTTTTACAAGGAGCAATAGTTCTTTCAATTAAATCATTAACCAAGTTATCAAGTTTTGCTCTTGTTAATTTCATATTCAAATGTTTAGGACCACTTGCATCTGCTGTAATGAATGGTAGGTTTACATCCGTTTCCATTGTGCTTGACAGTTCGATTTTTGCTTTTTCAGCGGCTTCTTTTATCCTTTGCATAGCCATTGGATCATTTTTCAAATCAATCCCATTACTTTTCTTAAATTCATCAAGTAAATGGTTTACTACAGCGTTATCAAAGTCTTCACCACCTAGATGAGTGTCACCGTTTGTAGCCTTGACTTCAAAAACTCCATCACCTATCTCGAGTATTGAAACATCAAACGTACCACCACCAAGGTCGTACACTACTATTGTATGTCCATGTTTTTTATCGAGACCATAAGCAAGTGCAGCAGCAGTAGGTTCGTTCACTATTCTTAGAACATTTAATCCAGCAATTTTTCCTGCATCTTTTGTTGCTTGGCGTTGAGAGTCATTAAAGTATGCAGGTACTGTTATTACGGCATCTTTTACTTCTTCTCCAAGATAAGCTTCTGCTGCTTCTTTGAGATTTTGCAAGATGAACGCACCAATTTGGCTAGGAGAATATTCCTTATTATCAGTTGTCTTGACCCATGCATCACCACTCTTTGCTGCAAATACTTTATATGGCACACTTAGATTCTTCATTTCAGCATCACTGTGTTGGCGCCCTATTAACCTCTTAGTGGCAAAAAAAGTGTTACTAGCATTAGTTGTTGCTTGCCTTTTTGCTGGAGCACCAATTAACTTCTCCCCTGATGAAGTAAATGCTACTACAGACGGAGTAGTTCTTGCCCCCTCCTTATTATCTATTACTTTAGTATCCTTACCTTGCATTATTGCAACACAAGAATTTGTTGTTCCGAGATCTATACCTATTGCTCTTCCCATAATAAATACTCCCTTAAATTGCTGACATATAAAACATATAAGTATACAATCGATGAATTACAAGCCCTATAATTAGTTAATTACTGGAATTTAAAAGACGTGAAAGCCATCTAGTCAACCAAAAATTGCCAACTTTCCCCTGTAACTTTTGAGATTGGTTAGTACTATGACTATCCTCATTACTCTCAAATTGATAACCAAAATTTCTTAATGGCTTATTTATTTCTGAGTGACCATTCAAGTCACCCTGTGTTAAAGTAAATGCATTTGCATCTAAACTATTATCAACAGCAACATTCAATATAACATTAAATTCTTTTTCTATTGTTAAAATAGTACTACGTTTACTATTAAAAATATGTGCTATCACTTCACCATGTGCTATTAAATCAACCGTGATACCTCGATTTTTATTTGCAAGGTGTTGTAAATCTCTCAGTATAGATGCAGCAATTACTTCATTAGATTTTACTCTGCCAATTCCTTTACAGTGCAAGCACTCTGTAGTATTGACTTCTTGTATGTTAGGCTTAATTCTTTGCCTTGAAAGGACCATTAAACCAAAATCATTTATGTAGCTAAATTGAACCTTAGCTTTATCATCCCTAAAAGCCTGCCGTACTGCAGACTCAACAGCTCTACAATACTGATATCTTACCATATCAATAAAGTCGATTACTATTAAACCTGATAGACCTCTTAAATTTACTTGTCTTGAGATTTCAGGTACTGCTTCCATATTAGTTCTATAAGCTGTTTCCTCTATACTACCTTCTCCTGTCATCTTTCCAGAATTTACATCTATTGAAACAAATGCTTCAGTTGGAGTTATGATTAGAGACCCACCGGATGGAAGTTTAACCCTATTACTATATAACTCGGAAATTTGGTCCTCAACTGCATGGTAAGTGAACATAGGAACAGAACCTCTATATAACCTAGAACGTAATCTACTGCCTTTCAACGCATTTTTAGTATATTGTTTCACTGTTTCAAAAGCTTCTTTTCCAGATACTATGATTTCCACATTATTACTACAGAAATCGCGAATAGATCTCATAATTATATCTGCTTCGTTATAAACTAATAATGGTACATTTATAGATGAAGCATTTTTCTGAATATTTTGCCACAAAGAATATAGATAATTGTAGTCATGATCTATTTCTCTTTTACTTTTACCTGCACCTACAGTCCTTATTATTAAAGCAGACTTTTTTGGTAAATTTATTGTGTTTAATATCTCCCTCAATTGTTTTTTAATATTAGGATCTTCAATTCTGCGTGATACTCCACCTTTACTCATGGAATTCGGCATCAAAACACAATACCTACCTACCAATGTTATATATGTTGTGAATGATGCTCCCTTATTACCCCGCTCCTCTTTGGTAAGCTGAACTAATATCTTTTGATTTACAGAAATAACATCCTGCAGTTTATATTTTTTATATACTGGTATCTCTTTTATAAAAGTATTTCCAGATTCATTATGGCATTTACTAACACTGTTATTTGTAGCATTTGAAGAATCACCAGCATCATTTTCTTCTGTACAATGATCACTTGTATAACTTTCAAAGAGAGCTTCCTTTTCTTTTTCTGGAATATTAAAATAATCTAAGGATATTTCAGAAAAAGGTAAAAATCCCTGCTTATTTTTACCATACTCAATAAATACCGCTTGCAAGGAGGGTTCTATACGCTTAATATAAGCAACATATATATTACCTCTTAGTTGTTTCCTTCCTTTGAATTCTTGTTCAAATTCAACAACTTTATTATTGACTGATAAGGCAACTCTTATTTCATCAGAACATATAGAACTTTCTATTAGTAGTAATTTTTTACCATTATCTGCCACTTATACACCATTTATTTTTAACAAAATCATTTATCTTAGATAATTATTATACTACATAGATACGCTGTGGATTGTCAAGAATTTTGAAGTTATAGTTCTCTAATAATAGTAAAAAGAAGATGAGATAGGAATTTATGATGAGAGGGAGGCAGAAGCATATAGCTATGATTGAAAAAAAAAGCCATTAGACCTCTTGCAAAACCTATTTCTGACGGCAATTTTGTTGTCAAAATTGCCTACGCTCCTCAAATACATCTAAGTATTCTGCGGTGCTCGCCGGCGTTTCTCCTAAAACGTTTCTCGTCATAAATCGGTTTTGCAAGAGGTCTATTCAGACGTTGGATGAGGGAAAGAGTAAAATAGGGGTGGCAAAAAATTGGTATTATAGCGTTTCTATCTGCTCTTTACTTTTACAGTGCTGAACAGATATAGAATAAGAGTGACAAATAGCTGTAGCTAAAGCATCAGCAGCGTGATGACATTTTATATCTGCATTCTTAACTATTTGTTTTACCATAAATATAACCTGATTTTTGTCAGCATGACCATTTCCAGTGATACTTTTTTTTATGTAATTTGCATCATACTCATTTATAGGCATTTCTGCCATTTTTAGTGCCAAAATGGCGACTCCTCTTGCATATCCTAAAGTAAGTGAAGATTTGGGGTTTTTGTTAATAAAAATTTTTTCTATTGCACCTTCCTCAGGTGAGTATAGAGATATTATCTTTTGTAATTGATCAAAAATTATATGCAAACGTTTGCCTATATCTTGCTTGCTATCCGTTGATATAGTACCGCTGCTTAAAAATTTAATGCTACCTTTGTTACTAATAATAGCCCAACCGGTTTTATTTATTCCTGGATCAAGACCTATTATTTTAACCACTAGATGCTTAACCAATAAATGAAGATGAATAAAAAGAGCCAAACTACATCTACAAAGTGCCAATACCAGGCAGCAAATTCAAAGCATAGATGATCTTGAGGCGTAAGATGACCTTTCAATGCTCTAAATAAACACACTGCTAGGAATATTATTCCTATTATAACATGTGCGCAGTGAAACCCAGTAATCACATAAAAATTGGATATATAAATTAACTTTTCCCCAGTTTCTTTTAAGGAAAAGCTTGCTTCATGATACTCAATAGCCTGTACTATTATAAAAAAGACACCAATTAATATGGTAATGAACAACATATTAATTGTGCTTTTCTTATTATTTTCAAGCAAGAAATGATGTGCTGATGTAAGTGTTGTACCTGAAAGTAGTAGTATTAACGTATTCATAAATGGTAAAGACCATGGATCAGGAGGTGAAATTCCTTCAGGAGGCCACGGGACTTTTTTTGTCGGAGAAAACTCTGCAAATAAAAATACTGGATCAAGCCAAGCTTTAAAGAACGAGCAGAAAAATGCTATAAAAAATATTACCTCTGAAAAAATAAATAAGTACATTGCAGTTCTGAGCCCATGCTTCACAATGTAAGTATGACATTTATCATAAATAGCTTCTCTTATTACATCTCTCCACCAATAAAAGAGTACCCCCGATACTGCAGTAATACCCAAAATTAAAGCAAATACTCCAAAAGGTTGCTTGTGGATTGTGCTAACTAATCCTAATACAAAAATAAGAATTGCAGCTGATATAGCAATTGGCCAAGGACTTGGATCCACTAAGTGAAAATCATGTTCTTTACTTTTCATCTGTTTTTAAAGTGAATTTATATATGTTAAGGATATAAATTAGCTAGAGATTGTCAACTAAGTGGTGGTTAAGAGAAGTATCTGAGTGCATTTTCAAATATAAGCATTCCATCACCATACGTTGGTATAGCGACTTTTGAGCGCTTGCATTTTTCTTTTTCTAGAGACCAGTTGTCCTGTTGAGTAAAAAATATAGCTCTTTCCGGATGAGGCATCAAAGCTAACACCTTGCCACTTTTGTCTGATAAAGCTGCTAAATCATATACTGATCCATTGGGATTATGAGGGAATTGCAGATTGGCATACTCGCCATAGTCATTAATATAACGTAATACTGTGGAACCGTTTGCAATTAATTGCTCTAAAGTACTATGATTCATGACAAACTTACCTTCTCCATGGGCAACTGGAAGATACAGTTCATTTAGATCACGTAACCAAATAGAATTACTGTTTGGGCTAACCTTAACTTTAATCCAGCGACATTGGTAATTACCTATATCGTTATGAGTTAGTGCTAAATCAGAAAATTCTGGAATAAGCCTGACTAATATTTGGCAGCCATTGCATATTCCTATAGTGAGTTTATCCTGAGATAAAAATTCTTGCAATTCATCCAATAAATTGTTTTTTATACGTAAAGCAAATGCATTGCCCGCGCCAGTGTCGTCACCATAAGAAAAACCTCCTGGAATTGCCAGGATGTTACTTGACTTCAATTCATTTGGATTATCTATAATTTCATTAATGTGAACAATTTTAACCTTAACATTATTGATGCCAAGTTTTTTGCTGCATTCTACAAATGCAAATGCAGTCTCTTTTTCACAATTTAAACCGTAGCCAGATAGGACAATAATTTTCATGAATTAAAAATTAAAAAATTCAAATTTTCTTTTTACAAAATTTGCTATTAAATTTAATGCAAACAACATTAATAATAAAGCTATAATAGCAATGGCGGCAAGCTCTATAAATGCAATTTCAGGACTGCTTGACCATATGTATATTTGTACAGGTAACACAGTTGCAGGATCAAAAAGTGATCGTGGTGTATCAGCAATAAATGCCACCATGCCTATCATCAGTAAAGGTGAAGATTCACCTAAAATTCTTGCAATTGCAAGAACAGCGCCATGTATTATTCTTGGTAATGCTATCGGTAAAGAGTGGTCTAATATAACTTTAATGTGAGGTGCACCAAGGGCAAAGGCTGCATCTTTTATTGTGATTGGAACATTTGCAAAAGCATCTTTTGTTGCAATGATAATATTAGGTAACATCATAAATGAAAGAGTCATTCCCCCAACAAGTGGTGAAGATCGTGGTAATCCGAATATACTAAGATATAGAGTTAAACCCACTACGCCAAATATTATCGAGGGAACTGCAGCAAGATTATTGATACTAATTTCAACAATGTGAGTTATTAGACTATTTTTAGGCATAAATTCATAAAGGTAAATGCCTGACATCACCCCTATTGGTAAGGCTAACCCTAGACATACTATGATCGTCATCAATGAACCAATCAATGCTCCTAAAATTCCTGCATTTTCGGGTTCACGAGAGTCAGACTGAAAGAACAAGGATTTATTAAAAAATTTTTTTACTCTTCCTTTTTCTTTCAACCAGTTGAGCAATTTAGTGTAATGGTCATCTGCATACTTACCCTTATTTATTGAATTGATTACGCTTGATGCAGTAAACCAGATTTCAGTAGATCTCTTTCGAAACTCAATTTCTGATGGCAATTTTGTTGTCAAAGTTGATCTACGCTCCTCAAATACATCCTGCGGTGCTTCGCTTGCACTTCTCCTCTTACCATAAATCGGTTTCGAAAGAGATCTAATGTGTTTTCTTCCCTGCTGGATCAGTTCTTTATAAGCATTACGGCTTAAAATTTCATCACTACTTTTAAAGTCAGTACCTTGAAATACTTCGTGTAGAGAATTTTTGAGTAGATCAATAGACTTGGAACGCAAATCACGTGGATTGTCTATTGAAAAAAAACTCTCATTTACTTCTACTGGCAACAAAACTTTTGTAACCATTAAAGCACTGTAAGAGTTTACCAATATGCTTAATAGTATACATATAGGACAACCAAGAGATATTACTAATGCTGTGAAAGAACAAAAGCGCAGCATATGATTTCTTTTATTCTTCCTTTTTATACGGACATGTGCACGTTTAGACTTAAGCAACTTGAGGAACTTTTTTTTTACACTCATTTTGTGCTGTTTATTTTAAAATTCTTCTTTTTATCATATAACGCTAGCATTTGTCGGCACATTAAATTAGTACTCCCGTTACACTTACTTAACTTTTTTACTTCTATAACTAGTACGTTCCTTAATTCTGGCAGCTTTTCCAAATAACTTACACAGATAATATAGCTTAGCTCTACGTACCTTACCTTTTCTTGTCACTTCCACTGAAACCACTGCAGGGGAATAAACAAAAAATTGAGAGAGTATGCTTTCCCCATGGCTTACTTTTCTGACTGTGAAGGAAGAGTGTAACCCGCGATTTCTTTTTGATATGCATACACCTTCAAATGTTTGCATACGTTCACTTGCACCATCGACCACCTTAAAAATAACTTTTAAGTCATCACCGGGACGAAATTCTGGCATTTCTTTTGCCAATGTTGCCATTTGTTGTTTGTTAAATTTTTCAAGTAAATTTGTCATTTTTATCTCCATTTAATAATTCAGGCCTGCGCTTTTTTGTTATAAGCTGAGACTGCTTCTGTCTCCAACCATTTATTTTTCCATGATTACCAGATAACAATACTTCAGGCACTTTATATTCTCTCCACTGTTCAGGTCTAGTATATTGAGGATATTCAAGTATTCCACCATTATAACTAAAACTTTCTTCAGCAAGACTGTTAAGATTATTTATTACGCCCGGAAGAAGCCTAATACAAGCATCTAGCATTACCATTGCAGCTGGTTCTCCTCCTGAAAGTACATAATCTCCAATACTTAACTCATAAGGAGTATATGCATCTATTATCCTTTGGTCAATACCTTCGAATCTACCACATATTATTGTAACGTGTGAAAATGCTATCAGCTCTTTAGCAATGTGCTGATTGAACTGTGTACCAGATGGCGTCATATAGATAAGTTTAGTACTTGTGTGGGTGGAAAGTACGCTGTCTACTGCGCTGCCTAGCACATCAGGACGCATAACCATACCTGCTCCACCTCCGTATGGAACATCATCTACTGTAGAATGTTTATCTTTGGCAAAAGAGCGAATGTTCACTATATCCAGGCTCCAAACCTTTTCCTTTAATGCTTTTCCTGCAAGAGAATAACCCAGAGACCCAGGAAACATTTCTGGAAATATAGTTAATACTGTAACGTTGAACATAAATTCTAGTAAGATGAGCGGTAAGTTGCTACTATATTTATAGATTATAGATAGTTAAATTAAGCATGTCATCAGGAAAAGTAATATACGAAGGTAAAGCGAAATCAATTATTACGACTGCAGATCCGTCAATTGTTATACAGCACTTTAAAGATGATGTTACAGCTTTTAACAAGGAAAAGCATGAAATTATTCAAGGTAAGGGCATAATCAACAATCATATCAGTGCTTTCATCATGAGTGAACTTGGGAGCAAGCAGATAAATACGCACTTCATAAAAATTTTAAATGATAGGGAACAACTAGTTAAAAAGCTCAAAATAATACCTCTTGAAGTGGTAGTAAGAAACATTGCTGCAGGGAGTTTCTGTAAGCGTTTTAATATAAAAGAAGGTGAAGAGCTTAAATATCCTATAGTTGAGTTTTTTTATAAGAATGATGACCTTGCTGATCCAATGGTCACTGAAAACCATATACTCTATTTTAATTGGCTATCTAATAAAGAGATGGAGGAGGTGCAGTCTATAGCATTAAAGGTCAATGAGCTCCTAACTGCCTTATTTTCAAGTGTAGAGATAAATTTAGTTGATTTTAAATTAGAGTTTGGCAGATTGATGGACTTGAATGAAAGAATAGTCTTAGCTGATGAGATTAGTCCTGATAACTGCAGGTTATGGGATAAAAACACTAATGAAAAATTGGACAAAGATGTTTTTCGTTTGGGGTTGGGTGACTTAAAGGAAACATATTTAGAAATTGCAAACAGACTGCGAATAAAAAAGATACTTGTGTAAAAAGTTCTCTTAAGTTAATCCTTTATTTACTAAATTATTTAATAATTTAATTAAGTTATTAATATTGAGGTAATAAAATGACAACAAGTAAAGATCTTGAGCAGAAATTTGAAAAAGTTTTCAGACATTCTCCTAGCCCATTTTCAGCAGATTTCTCGCTGGAGGACAAAGCTAATTACCTTAAGGCAGGAAATGATATGCTGAAAGCGCAAGCTGCAGAAAAACTTGAAGCGCAAGTCAAGGACATTGCGAGTAAGCAGCAGGAAATAGCAAGAAGGAAAGCAGCTTTTGATAAAGAAACACGTCAAAACTTAGAGAGAATCGATCAAGCAGCGGGAAAAGCTGGTTTATTGAATAATCCAGCAAATAATGATTATGTGGCAAAAAAGCAACCAGAAAAGGATGATACTTCTGCAAAAACAGTTGCTGCAGAAGTAGATAATGGAAATGCTAGCAAAGTACATCAAAAGCAACCAGAAAAGGATGATACTTCTGCAAAAACAGTTGCTCAGAAGGTAGAGAGTGCTAACCCTTCGAGAAAAAGTCAAGCTCAAACTTATCAACAAAGCAGAGAGGCTCGTAAAAAACACTTTGCTGAAAAACAAGAAGCTCGTATTGCAAGAGCACACCAAAATGCAGAGATAATCTATAAAAAAGCAGAAGCTCTTGCTCACAACATAGAAGCTTTTGCTGGAAGAGTATATAACAAACTAGGGAAACTCAATTCAGAACTAAATGAGCTGCAACCTGAAGAAAAAGCTCGCGCTGAAAAAATACGTCAAAAAATAGAGAGAATCGAGAAAAAAGCAAATGATTTAGGTTTATTGGATAACCCAGAAATTAATGCTGCTCTTGCTGAAAAAACACACCAAAGAATAGAGAGACTCGAGAAAAAAGCAGAAGGTTTATTGGATAACCCAAAAGAGAATCTTGATCTTGCTAACAGAGTACAAAAAAAACTAGGGGAACTCAATGCAACATTAGAGGTGATAGATAAACAACAAGCAAAAGCTCCGGATTTATCGAAGAGTTTAGGTGAAGCAGAATCTCAAGAAAGCTCACAAGAAGATAAAGGCTTGTTCAATAGGGTGATTCAATTTGTACAAAGAATGTTCAGAAATGTGCTAACAGAAGTGATTAACGATTATAGAGCTAAGAATAGTGTAGCTGTTCATGGTAATACACAGAATAATCAAGGCAAAAGTGACATTAGAATGGTTCAGGGTGGTAGCAACATTGTTTATAATACTTCTTTTGTGCGTATAAATAAACAGGAACTTCCCCTAGAACCAGGACAAGACTTTCATCATCAGAGTAATGGTGTTGATATTCGTATTACATACAATACACAGAAAACTGTTCCAGCGATGAATCTTAACATCAATGGTACAGAGTGTACTAGGTAGTGTCGACATTTATTTTAACCAAAGATATATAGAAGCAATATGGACAAAAGATAAGAAAGAAATAGCTAATTTATCATAACGAGTAGCAACCCTACGAAAATTCTTGAGTTTATTGAACATTCTTTCGATGAGATTTCTCTCTTTATAAAGCTCTTTATCGTATTCTCTTGGTGTTTTTCTATTGGAAC
>NZ_JACVWV010000018.1 GCF_014534705.1 Wolbachia endosymbiont of Pentalonia nigronervosa
CCTGTTCGCCCTATCCACATCACTGCTGCTATGAACTTTCTGTTGTCCTTTGCACTCCTTCCACTATCCCCTTTCTTTCCGGGTAAACTCTCCTTTATCCTTTCCCATTGCTTATCTTTTAAGTCGTATAACATCCTTAGCTTCTCTCAAAAATTGTTATTATAACTCCTTTCTTTTTGAATGTCTACACTACCTAAATGTGGTTCAGGGCTGCCATCTTGCCATTCTTCAGGATCTTTCCATTCTTCAGGATAAGTTATATCAGCTTGACACTTAAGAATGCTATATATTATGTCTTTGTTTAGTCCAGCCTTGTTTAGTTCAGCCTTTTCTACTAATAGAATTAATGCTTCATGGACAGCATCAACATTGATATTATGTGTGTTAGCGTTTAAAGCATCTGTAATCAACTTCAAACTTTTTTCTACTTTGCTAAGGTCTTCAGAACCTTCTTCCACCTCGCTAAGGTTTTTGGATTTTATGGCATTATAAATATCTTTGAAATATTGTTTGAACTTGTCTGCTAAACATTTTTTTACCTTACTCGAGTCTTCGGAATCTTTCTTTGCCTCGCTAAGATTTCTGGATTTTATGACATTATAAATATCTTTGAAATATTGTTTGAACTCGTCATCACAACCTTTTAGAGGTACAAGGTAGTGATATATATGATACCTTCCAGTAACAGCATTCCTTTTGCAATGTTCTGCAATAGCCTTTTCTGCGTTCTCATAGTCTGCGTTATTTCTGGAACAAGAATAAGCTGCAAAATCTTCATTCTCGTAATAAGGCGTGCCTGTTGTCTCTATATTCTTTATCCTACTCATTAGATTAGCAATATTTTCTTCTTTTATGAAAATGTCATCTCTACCTGATTCAGCAAGTGTTTCAAGCAACTTTGGTATGCAGTCTTGCGCAAACGAAAAAATGAAATCTATATACGGCCAATTACTTCCTGTGTTTTGTGGTACGTCCCCGCATAAAAATTTACTAGGAACCTTTTCTATAAGGAGATTGTTTATCTTGTGCAAATCATCATTTTGTTGCATAACATAAAACATAGGAAGGGATGAAGAGCTATTGAAAAATATTAATTTATATACTTCATCATTCAATGGTAAATTAGAAAATAACTTTTTTGCTGTATCAAAGTCTTTTTTTATAATAGAGTTTCTAAAGAATGTATAAAGTATTATAGGATTTGCCCCTTTAGCAATCAATACCTCAATAAATTCATGACGATTATCTTGTGCTGCCATGTGTAACAAAGTTTCTCTTAAGTTATTTTGTGCATGTATAATTTGATCGTTACTTCGTGCAATCAAAAATTTAAAAGCTTCAAGTTGATTAGCCATAATAGCATTAGCCAAGGGAGTATTCCCGAAGTTACATCTTGCACTTAAGTTGGCATCTTTACTTATCAAGTATTCCATGATATCTAAATGTCCAAAGAAAGTTGCTATATGGAGTGGAGTATCACCATCAAGAACAATTCCATCACCTATAGGTCCTGAGTATCCGGTATTAATACCTATCTCTCCATTATCTATAAATTTCTTTACTTCTTCTAAATTTCCACTTCTCATGGCTTGAATGAATTTTTGTTCTATAGTTAATTCTTGTTCCGCATTTAACATTATATTTCCTTATTTAATATATTGGACTTAATATGTTAACACAAAAATTAATATTTAAAAGTTTTTTCTTGTTTTACTTGCATATAAATAGATTTTCTCAATGCAACCTTAATTATTGCTCTTATGTGACTTAAAATGTAAACTTACTTTAATTCCAAAGTAAAAAAGCATGGGTAACATAAGAAATTTTGCAATAATAGCGCACATAGATCATGGTAAATCAACACTTGCTGACCGTTTAATAGAAGAATGTAACGGTCTTGAGGCAAGAGAAATGGTAAATCAAATACTTGATTCTATGGATATAGAGCGTGAGCGTGGCATTACCATAAAAGCACAAACTGTAAGACTGAGTTATACAGCTAGTGATGGTAATCAGTATTGCTTAAATCTTATGGATACTCCAGGGCACGTCGATTTTTCATATGAAGTAAGTCGCAGTTTAGCTGCATGTGAAGGTTCACTTTTAGTAGTTGATAGTAGTCAAGGAGTTGAAGCGCAAACTCTTGCAAATGTCTACAAAGCTATTGATAACAATCATGAGATAATAGTTGTACTTAACAAAGTTGATCTTCCTGCTTCAGATCCAGAAAAAGTGAAACTTCAAATAGAAGAAGTAATTGGTATTGATGCCAGCGAGGCAGTTTTGATATCAGCCAAAACAGGTTTTGGTATAAAAGATGTATTGGAAGCTATAGTGAAAAAACTTCCAGCTCCACAAGGTGATGTGAATGCACCATTGCAAGCAATTTTAGTTGATAGTTGGTATGATACTTACCTAGGAGTAGTAATTCTAATACGCATTAAAAATGGTGTGCTTAAAAAAGGTATGAAAATCGTTATGATGTCCAATAATGCTACATATCAAGTGGATAACATCGGTATTTTTACTCCCAAAAAAGTTATGACGGAAGAGCTTTCTGCTGGAGAAGTTGGCTTCATTACTGCTTCAATGAAAGAGGTTGCAGACTGTCGAGTGGGTGATACTATTACTGAAGAAAAAAGGCCTTGTAGTGAAGCACTGCCAGGTTTTAAAGAAGTACACCCTGTGGTATTTTGTAGTATTTTTCCTAATAACACTGACGATTTCAAATATTTAAGAGAAGCGTTAGAGAAATTACACTTAAATGATGCTAGTTTCACCTTTGAGGCTGAAACTTCAAATGCGCTTGGCTATGGATTTCGTTGCGGTTTTCTTGGCATGTTACACCTTGAGGTGATACAAGAAAGGCTCGAGCGAGAATTTGATTTAGATCTAACAGCAACTGCACCGAGTGTCATCTATAAAATTACAACACAAAACGGCGAAACTCTTAATATTCATAACCCAAATGATATGCCAGATCCAACTAAAATTGAAATTGTGGAAGAACCATGGATTACTGCGACGATAATGGTTCCCGATCTATATTTAGGTGAGGTTCTATCTTTATGTGAAGAGAGGAGGGGAGAACAAGATGATCTATCATATGTTGGCAATACAACAACAGCACTCTTGAAATATAAATTACCACTTTCCGAAGTTGTTTTTGACTTTTATGATCGATTAAAATCAATTTCTAAAGGATATGCAAGTTTAGATTGGGAAATTTCCAGCTATCAAGTAAGTCAAATAGAAAAATTAAGTTTTTTAATCAATGGAGAACCGGTAGATGCACTAGCTTGTATCATACATAAAAGCAGGGCAGAAAGAAGAGGACGTGAAATATGTGCACGCCTGAAGGACTTAATACCGCGTCAGCAGTACAAAATTGCAATTCAAGGGGCAGTTGGTGGCAAAATTGTTGCCAGAGAGACGATTAATCCATATAGAAAGGATGTTACAGCTAAACTTTATGGTGGGGACGTGACGCGAAGGATGAAACTCCTTGAGAAGCAGAAGAAGGGTAAAAAGAGACTACATTCTATAGGAAATGTAAATATTCCACAAAATGCTTTTATCCAAGCTTTGAAAATAAATGATTAGATGCTGACCATTTCTGCGATCACCGCTAAAGGCTTTCTTTATAATCAGGAAAGTATAAAAGCCTCTTGCCAGAGGCTTTTATATTTCAAAGAAGGTGTTTAATAGAAGCCACCACCTGTTGATGGATCATCATTATTATTGCCAAATCTCGGTCTACCTTTGTTGTTGAAACGAGGACGAGAAGGTCTTTTAAATCCAGGTTTCTTATTAAATGAATTACCATAGTGGTTTCCCCTATCGGGTGAACCATCTTTTTTTTCTTCATTATAAAGTTCACCTTCAAAAAACTCTCCTGTTTCTTGATTAACCCTGCGCCTTGACAATTTTGGATATCCACCCTTTTCGAAGTCAATGACTAATGCTTTAAAAATATCACCTTCCTTTAGTATGCTATCTATAGATTCTATGTGTTGATTAGCTACTTCACTGATATGCATTTTTCCCTTTTTGCCACTACAAAGCTCAAGTTCTACGATAGACTTATCTATTCTTATAACTTTAGCATCCACTATAGAGCCTTCTTCTAGCTCTGTTATGGAACTAATAATCATACTTTTTGCAATTTCAGCTTCACTATTACTCGTAGCAAAAATGGAAATCCTGCCATCATCTTCTATTTCAACTTTAGCATTGCTTTTTTCACATATGTTACGTATATTTTTTCCTTTAGTACCTATAGCGGCTGCAATTTTCTCTTTATCTATGTAAAATGATACTATTCTTGGTGCATGTTCTTTTACATCATCACTATGTTCTGAAATGACAGCATTCATTTTTTCTAGAATATGTAATCTACCAGCTTTTGCTTGCTCTAGAGATTTTTCAACGATTTCAAAGCTTATGCCAGAAATTTTCATATCCATTTGTAGTGCTGTAACTCCTGTACTAGTTCCTGCGACTTTAAAATCCATATCACCTAAATAATCCTCGTCACCTAGTATATCGGAGAGTATTACATAGTCATCTTTGTCTTTTATAAGACCCATGGCGATTCCCGCAACCGGAGCTTTTATTGGTACTCCTGTATCCATCAGGGCAAGAGATGCGCCACAAACTGTTGCCATAGAGGAAGAGCCATCAGATTCCAGAATTTCAGACACTGCTCTAATTGCGTAAGGAAATTCTGATTTATCAGGTAAAACCGGATGAATTGCTTTCCAAGCAAGTTTACCATGACCAATTTCTCTCCTACCTGGTGCACGTGCAGCAGATGTTTCACCAACAGCAAATGAAGGGAAATTATAATGTAACATAAAATGTTCGCGTCTATCTCCCTCAATATCATCCACAATTTGCTCATCCTGCGTAGTGCCAAGAGCAGTAACAACTAATGCTTGAGTGTTACCTCTAGTAAATAAAGCAGAACCATGGGTTTTAGGTAAGATATCAACTTCAATCTCTATTTGACGTATCTCATCATACTTGCGGCCATCTATTCTAACACCTGCTTTTTTAATTATTTTGCGCACTAAAGAACGTTCAAAATTCTTCATTGTATATGTGACTAGCTTTTCTTCTTTGTCAGTTTCTTTAAAAGTATTTATTATATTTTCTCTCACAACTTCCAAAGCTTGAACCCGCTCTTGTTTTATTTTTTTTGAATACGCTTCTTCAAAAGCTTTACTATTTTTCTCAAGTTCTTGCACTATATCTGATACATCAACAGTTGCAATGTTTGCAGTGCTTGCAGGTTTATTTCCAACTTTATCAGCAAACTGCTTTATGCATTTAATAACAGGCTGAAGATGCTCATGCCCGAATTTTATAGCATTAATGATGTCTTCCTCAGAAAGTTGTTTTATTTCTGATTCAACCATTAAGATAGAGTTTTCATCACCAGATAAAAATAAATCTAAACTGCTTGTTTTGATTTCTTGAACAGAAGGATTAAGTATATAATTGTTATTTTCATCGCAACCAACCATAATCCCTGCTATTATTGACTGAAATGGTACACCAGAAATTGCAAGTGCTGCAACAGTACCAATTAGCGCTGCCACTTCAGGCGGATTGACCATATCATAAGTCAATAAGTTACACATTACGCTAACTTCATCGTGAAAGTTATCTGGAAATAGAGGTCTTATACTTCTATCTATTAACCTTGCGATCAAGGTTTCTCTATCAGATGGCTTACCTTCTCTTTTAAAAAATCCACCAGGGATTTTACCTGTAGAATAGCCTTTTGCAATAAATTGTACATTTAAAGGAAGAAAGTCAACACTCTCTTCTTTTTTTTTACTTACAACGGTTACTAAAACAGAAGTATCACCGTAATTTACAACCACTGAACCATGGGCTTGACGGGCTATTTTGCCGGTTTCTATTGACAAGGTACGACCACCCCATTCTATAGACTCCTTTATAATTTTAAACATATTGAACTCCTCAGTTACTTTCTAATTCCTAATTTTCCTATTAGTTCTTGATAGGTTTCATTACCAAATTTACGCTTTATATAATTTAAATGCTTACGTCTTCTACCTATCAATATAAGTAACCCACGCTTAGAGTGATGATCATGTTTGTGCACCTTAAAATGCTCAGTTAAGCTAGTGATTCTCTCGGTTAAAATTGCACATTGTACGAAAGATGAGCCTGTATCATTTTCCTTAGTTGCGTATATATTAATTAATTTTTTTTTCTTCTCGGATGTTATCGACATCTAAAAACCTCATATATTATATCAAATATTAAAAACACGAATAGGCTTTATATAACCATAAATAAAGCTGCAGATTGCGATAGGCAAACTACCCATTATCGTATAACAAATATCATAATTCTTTAAATTACACAAGTTATTTAATATAATTTCTTGACCATTTTTAATTTTTTTCGCGTCTTCTGCAGAAATTTCAATTTTGGGTATTGTTTGTAAAATGGATGTAACAGAAATAATTTTATCTTTTTTTGTCAATTGTTCAATTGTCACTGCTTCATCTTCCTTAAAGTCACCTACCATAGTTCTTCTTAATTTTGTCACATATCCGAAACAATTCAATGCAATTCCAAGGTCTCGCGCAATTGACCTAACATATACACCACTGCCGCATAGCATAGAAAAGTTTGAACTGTTATTTGTCGCGTCCATAGAAACTAATTTTAGTTCATGTATATGAATTAAACGTGGTTTCATGGTTACTTCTTGACCACCTCTTGCCAGTTTATATGCTCTTACACCGTTAATTTTTAGTGAAGAAAATACTGGAGGAACCTGCATTACCTGGCCAATGAAATTCTTAATTGCACAATTTATTTGATTATCATCAGGTTTGAGAGAACTACTTCTCATAATTTCACCATCAGAATCATCCGTAGTTCTTTGTTCACCCCACTTTACTGTAAAATTATATGCTTTTAAGTCAAAATGTAGGTATGGTATTGTTTTTGTTGCTTCGCCAAGGGCAATTGGTAAGACCCCAGAAGCTAAAGGATCAAGTGTTCCCAGATGACCGGCTTTTTTGATATTCAAAGCCTTTTTAACTTGAGTTACAATTTTTGTAGAACTGATCCCTACCGGTTTATCAATATTAAGCCAACCATGTGTCATGTAATAATTATATTTATTAGTAATAAATTAGAAAGAAAAATTTGAAGTTAATTTTTATTACCTTTTTATTACCCTTTATAAAACTCAAAAGAAATTATATCAAAATATATATAATTATATTTCCAATCAAGGTATACTTAATTAGTATATTTTTTTGAGGTGAAGGTATGGAAATAACAAAAGATATTATGCCTATGGTAGGTATTACAATGAGTTTATTAACTTTAGTAGCAACGGTAGTTGTAATATCCCAGCCATTAAATATTGATCTATCAGATAGGGTATGCATAGTGATGAGTTTGTGTATACTTTCTGGACTTTCAATAGGAATAACCGCAAGATATGCTGATTGCGACTACGGTGAATATATAATAGAAGATAACATTCAAAATGATGAAATCTCAAAAGATGAAGTCTCAAAAGATAAAGTTCAGCAAGGTGAAACCCCAAATGATGAGATCCTAAATGATGAACCAGTACTTGCTGCTCAATGCGACAACAAGGGGGTTAAATTCAGAGATGCTGTAGAAGTTATAACTATTACACCTAATCGATCTACCAGTACATCAACTGAAGTTAATGGTGAAAATAATATTGGTGATGTGAGAATAGGGGATGAAGTGATGGCATTAGATATAAGTAATGAGAAGCCAGAGACTGTAATACAACAGCCCAAACTGGTTAAGTGCCTTTTACACTACTATGATGCCCTAAAATAGTGAAACCTGTTTTTTTGAGGTTTGCTTATGCTCTTCAACTGCAGTATGCTTCTCCTTTCATAATAGACAGGTTTTGCAAAAGGGCTAAAAAGATAGAATTATATTTGTAACTAAAGTATGTTTAACTGATTTTTATTTAAGGGGGAAGTGTGAGAATAAATAGAAAAAATGCTATATATTTAGTATATGCCGTGATAAGTATATCTATTATGGTAGTAACAGTATTTACATTATTTTATCCATCGTTATTTTATTTAGCAACTCTATCTTCACTTTCATCACAGGAAGAACTTGCTATAAGAGTAATGTCATGTGTGGGTAGTCTATGTTTTTTAGCAATGACTATGGCTTCTTTACTTCGCTTGCATGAAACGCAGCACGTAGAAAATGAGACCTCAGAAATTGTAATTTGTAATTCATTTGCTCAATCTTCAGAAATTGTTGATCAGCCTCCTTCATATTCAGAAGTTATAGAAATGGATAAACTTCCTTCATACTCAGATGCTGTAAAAATAAGTCAATCTAAATGTGATGGTAGAATATGCTAAAAATTGTAAACAAATAGTATACAAAGGTATAGAATTATATTTGTAGCTAAGGTATATTATAGCTAATTTTCATTTAAGAGGGGTATGAAAGTGAATAAAATAAAAATTGCGCATATAGTATGTGTTGTGATAAATGTACCGATTACGATATTAACAATAATAACATCGTGTTATCCATCGTTACTTGGCGTATCAAAGTCAACTTCACCACAAACAGAATTTGCCGTAAGACTAGCTTCATGTGTAGGTAGTATGATCTCTTCAATAATGGCTTCAATTTCTTTAACGTATTTACACAACCAGTACGTAAAAATTGTAGATAGTAACTTACCTACTCAATGTTCAGAAGTTATAGAAATGGATCGACTTCCTTCATATTCAGAAGTTATAGAAATGAATGAACTTCCTTCATACTCAGATGCTGTAAAAATAAGTCAATCTAAATGTGATAGTAGAACATGCTAAATATTGCAAATAATCTTAAGTCATGATAAAGAAGTGAAACTTTCTACCTCTTGCCTTTTTGTAGAGTAGGTAAAATTCATTAAGATATTAATATATTTTATTTTTATTTATAAAAATATCGTTAAAATATATTGAATTATAGATATAGTTGAGATATACTTAACTAATATTAATTTTTTAGGAGAATTTATGATAAGTGCGTCACCAATGACAGAAGTCATTAAGAATAAAAACAACATTATCCCTATGGTGGGTGTTACAATAGGTACATTAGCTACAGTAATGGCAGTAGCTGCAATATTTAGTCCAACATTATTTGGTCTATTAGGTATTGGTGCAGTTGCAGGTGCAGGTGCAGGATTTTCACCAGTGCTTTTGGGTGTTATTGCTGCATTTTCTCTTGCATTTGTTTTCACTGCAGTACAGCAGATTATTACTAATACAGCAGTAGAGAAGACTAATGCGAAAGTAGCGAAAACCAATGCGGTAGTAGAGTGGAATATTAACAACGTAAAAGAGCTTAAAAAGAGAAATGTTGTAGATGGTGCTGTGCAGTATATGTTGGATCATTGTGATACATCAGTAATTAAAGATGGTGAAATATCTGAAAAAGATGATATGTTACTATTAACACTATCAACTGCTGACTACAACGCACTTAAAGAAGGTGAGGTAGATAGAAGCGAAGTATCTTTGTCTGTATTATTGCGTAATTCAGCAACAAATGATGCAAAAGAAGTGAAAGTTACATTCACTCATTGCGAGATACCTGATACTGATAAAAGTGAATCTTTTTCAGTGAGCTTAACTGAGGTTAATGGGAAAAATACAGTTGGTGAAATGAAAGCAGAGTTGGATTTAATTTTTAACTCAAACAAGAAAGTTGTAGTTTCTAATCAACCTTTTGACTCATTGATCAATGAGAATATGATAGCTTCTGCTATAAAAGGTCCTATAGTAAGTGCGTTTATGAATCGTATAGCAAAATAATATCTTAAATCTATCAAAGAAGTAGAGAATTCTCTACTTCTTTTTTTTAAGTTTTTGCACGTAGCAGCTTGAACTTTAGTTGACTCTTGAAAGATATTATAGAAAAATATCAAATCTTGCCAAAAAGAAGTGATGCATTTGTACCACCGAAGCCAAATGAATTGGAGAGTGCATATTGAATTTTATGTTCCTGAGCTTTAAGCGGCACAAAATTTAAATCACATCCTTCTGAAGGGTTGTGTAAATTTAAAGTTGGTGGAACAATTTCACTATTTAATGCAAAAATACTAAATATTGCTTCTACACTACCTGCAGCTCCAAGTAAATGACCTATGGATGATTTAGTTGAAGAGATCGGTATTTTGTGTGCATAGTCACCAAATAATTGCTTTATTGCTGTTACTTCAACTTGATCTCCAAGTAGTGTTGAAGTTCCGTGAGCATTTATATATCCAATTTGATCGGTATTGATTTGTGCACTTTTTAAAGCAAGTTGCATTGCCTTTAAAGCTCCTTTTCCCTCTGGGTGCGGGGCAGTGATGTGATATGCATCTCCGGTTAACCCATAGCCAATAAGTTCAGCATATATTTTTGCATTTCTGCTTTTTGCATGCTCGTATTCTTCCAAAACTAAAATACCTGCGCCTTCGCCAATGACAAATCCATCACGTTCTTTGTCCCATGGTCTTGACGCTTTCTCAGGTCTATCGTTAAATTTAGTTGATAGTGCTTTCATAGATGCAAAACCTGCAATGCCAACCCTGCATAATGCGCTTTCTGCTCCACCTGCAATCATTATGTCTGCTTCGTCAAGTTTTATAGCTCTTGCGGAATTTATAATCGCATGTGCACCTGTTGCACAAGCTGTAACTGCTGAATCGTTGGGGCCAGTAAACTCATATCTCATTGAGACATGCCCAGATATTAAGTTTATTAGGCTTGCAGGGACAAAAAACGGACTTACACGTCTCGGCCCTTTTTCTTGCATGGTAATAACATTTTCTTGAATAACCGGTAGACCACCGATGCCAGAACCAATAGCTACGCCTACACGGCTTTTATCGATGTGCAAATTCTCTAAGATCAAGGAATTTTCTACAGCCTGTACTGCTGCAGCTATACCATAATGAATAAAAAGATCTGTTCTTCTTAGATCCTTTTCAGGAATGTAATCTGTCGGATTGAAATAATGTTCAACACCATCAGATTGTAATGGTACCTGTCCTGCAACCTTACAAGCAAGATCAGAAACATCAAATCTACTTTTACTGATTGCCTTGATACCAGACTTGCCAGCTATCAATCTTGACCAAGTGCTCGCAGCATTCGCTGCTAGCGGAGTAATTAAGCCAACGCCAGTAACTACTACTCTTCTGCTCATTTGACACTAATTATTTTTTCTTACTGATATACTCAACTATATTATCCATGGTCTCCATTTGCTGTGCATCTTCATCTGGAATCTCGATTCCAAACTCATCTTCTGCTGCCATAATTATTTCAACCGCATCTAGACTGTCAGCACCGTGATCTGATAATTTCGAAGAACTATTGAAATTTTCTGTATCTTTACTAATATGATCCAGTATAATTTTTTTCACTTTTGCCTCTATATCTTCTCTGTTGTTTTTTGCCAATTCATTACTCATCGTTTATAAAAAAATAACCTATTTTTTATTATAAAGAAATTTTCATGTTTGCAATATCTTAATGTTAGTTATTTTCAGAATTTAGATTTATAATTACCATTATGAAACAGCTAATTGTTGCAGAAATAGAGAGGCTTGTGCCTGAAAACAACCAAGATAAGCTTATATCAGCAATGCGCTATATATTACTTGCTCCGGCAAAATATATACGTCCATCTTTGGTTATAGCTTCAGCTCAAGTCTTTGATGTTGCAATTGAAAGAGTATTACCGATTGCTGTAGCAGTTGAATTTGTACATGCTTACTCTCTTATTCATGATGATTTGCCTTGTATGGACAATAGCGATACTCGTAGGGGCCAACCAAGCTGCCATAAAAAATTTGATGAAGCAACAGCAGTACTGGCGGGGGATGCATTGCTTACTCTTGTTTTTGAAACTTTATCTTCATTGAACGACGAGAAATGTTGTGAGATTATAAAGGTGCTGTCTCAAGCAATAGGACATGCAGGTATGGTAAGAGGACAAGTTCTAGATATCGAAAGTAAAGGTAACGAGAATGTCGATTCTGACCATATAAAAAATATTCATTTATTGAAAACCGCTAAGCTATTTGCAGTATCATGTGAAATAGGTGCTATAATAGGTAGTGCAACAAATGAGCAACGAAGAGCATTGTATAACTATGGAACGCATCTAGGGCTTATCTTTCAAGCTAATGATGATATTGCAGATTATGAACAAAATAATTTAATTAGCAAAAACAAAGTGAAGAGTTATATAGAAGATCTCTTTAACCAAGCTTTACAAAATTTAAGTATACTTTCAGGCAACACTGATTATTTATATAACTTATTGAGTCAAATAAAAAACAATGGTTAAAAAGATTATACTACAATTATTAATTTCTATAGTAATGATCTTGACGATGACAATTGCCTTTACTGTTATCGTTGTGCACATTAACAAAAATAAACCAGCAAAAAAAGATAGACCTTATGAAATGAATGCTACACATGAAGGTCTAGTGCAAACTGTTGCACACTATCTAATCAAGCCGCTGCTTGAGTCGGCGTTTGATCGTTATATCGAAAAAAATGGTTTGGCTGAATATTTGGAAGAAATGAAACAACAAACGGAAGTGGATTTAGTAAATTTTTACGAAATTGCTGAAGGGGAGGGGAGTAAAGCTTTTTGTGGTCAACAAGTCTCGCTGCAGATACATAAGATGTCCGGTGGCAACATACTACCTTTTCAGACTTCTGATGTTACCTTGGAGATAGGTAGAGATAAGCTAAGCTTGGGAGTGATAGGAATGAAAGAGGGCGGAGAGCGTGTAGTGCTAGTAAATGATGACAATAAAAATGTTGATTCATATTATGTCAAGCTGATAGAAGTGAAAAATAAGTATCCTGAATCAATCAATAACCTCATGATTTTTGATAACTTAACTAACAAATTTGGTAAAAAAGTAAAGTGCGGTGATGAGATATCAATTAAGTATAGCATCAGAAAACATAACGGTGAACTTCAAATAGAGAATCAAGCAGTACAATTTAAAGTTGGTGATAAAAAAGTACCGCTTGCCATAGAGCTTGGGGTGATAGGGATGAGGGTCGGCAATAGTAGAACTATTATTTCTCCTCCAGATGTTTTGACTATCGATGGTAATGATGACATGTTTGATGAAGAAAATATTTCGATCATTGATTTAAGCTTATAATTTTTTATTATAAAAATATCATAAATAAAATTGGCCTTTAAAACGAAATCCTTTTTTTTTTGTGAGATATAGGTTACTTTTTTCTTTTAATAAGAAAACACACTTATGGGTATAAAAATTGCACCATCTATACTCTCAGCAGATTTTGCCAAACTAGGCGAAGAGGTAGAGAAAATTAACGACTTGGCTGTAGATTATGTGCATATAGATGTAATGGATGGAAATTTTGTTCCTAATATTACAATTGGTCCAAGTGTTATTTCGGCAGTACGTCAATACAGTACACTTCCTTTTGATGTACATCTTATGATTAACTCTCCAGGGAATCACATTGAAAGCTTTGTCAATGCAGGTGCTGATATAATTACTATACATGCAGAGGCAGAAATACACCTTGAAAGATTAATAAAAAAAATAAAGTCATATAAAAATATAAATGATACAAAAAAAATGGTTGGAGCTGGAGTTGCAATTGTTCCTTCAACCCATACGAACGTGCTGGAATATATAATACATGAGCTGGATATCGTGTTGATTATGTCTGTGAATCCAGGTTTTGGTGGACAGGATTTTCTTCATTCACAATTAGATAAAATATCTGTGGTGAAGAAGATGATACAGGAACGTAATCTCAGTACACAAATTTCAGTGGATGGTGGAGTTAATCTTTCTAATGCAGCTAAAGTTATACAAGCAGGTGCAGATATTTTAGTTGTAGGTTCAGCAATATTCAAGGCTGAAGATATACAAAAAACTATAAATGACCTGAAAAATCTGTAAAGTTTAAAAACCTATGCAAGCCTCAGCAGATCCGTGAGACCTCGTGCAAACTTGATTTCTGGTGGGAAGCTTGCAGAGGTCTACCTTTTAATTATACTGTCTATATTACTTTTAGTCACTAAAATTATTTTGGGTACAAACTAAAATCATTATGAAAGCTGTACTGTAAATCATGCATTGCTTTCTTCTCTTGTGCGGCAGCTGTAAAGGATTTAGTCATTATAGTTCCAACTTGGTCACGCAGTGCATCAGTAACTATATTACCCGTGCCTGGCTTTGCAGCAGCTGGTTTTGCATCAGCTGACTTTAGTTTAACACCTTTTCTTATTTGTTTAAAAAGAGCATCTCTATTTTCTACCGGAATATTATTTTTATTGCCAGTTTGAGGCTTCGCTTTTGTAGGCTCTGGTGGAGGAGGTGGAGCCATATTACTGCTTACACCAGCATTTTGCTGTATTACGTGTGCTGTCTGTGTATTGAGAATACCTGTCAATTGACTACTTGACATAGAATCTTCTGTGCCATAATTGGCAATCTTACGCTGCTGAAGTACTTGATGCATTTGTATATCAAAATTTTGATTGCTAGCTTGAGACTTCGCTTTTGTAGGCTTCGGAGGTAGTGGTGGTGGTGCCATACTCTTTACAGCTGTAGGATCTTGGTACTGGTTGCTACCATTATTTTGATTGCTAGCTTGAGGCTCTGTTTTTGTAGTTTTTGGAGGTAGTGGTGTGGGTGATATTATACCATTTATAAATGGTGGTAGAGGTAGAGGTGACATAGGAGGAAGTACTTGAGGCTTTTGTGGAGTAGGTGGTGGTGCCATACTCTTTACAGCAGGAGGTGTTGTAGAAGGTGTAGTAGAAACCGTAGTACTTTTTGCTTCAACAGCATTTCTACGAATCTGAACTGCATTTTGCAAATCATCATAAAAATTTTGTGCACCTGCATTAGGTGTCTTTGCCACTAGTTCTGCAGTAATTGCTTGTGTTTGTGCATTTGGCTGCTTATAACCATTATTAAGCTGTGCTGGTATAGGCTCTGGTGGAGGAGGTGGTGCCATACTAGCTGGTTTTGCAGCTGGTTTTGCAGTAGCTACCTGTGCCCTCTCAGGTGGGTTTTCCGTCTGTATACTCATGTTAACTACACTTATCTGTGTATCATCTGTCTGTGTACCCCTTTCAACTACGCTTTTCTTTGTATTGTCTGTCTGTGTACCCCTCTCAGCGAAATTTGTCTGCGTACTCACATTAGCTACATTGCTGCTTGCATCAACAGTATTTTCTTGTACGTCTTTTTTGTTATTTCTATTGCAGAAAATTGCCACAAATGAACTTATTATTACCATAACTGCAATTGCTGCTATAATTGCGCAAACAACCTGAATTTGTTTTGAAGTTTTGTCTGCAGTAGCAATAGTATATAATGAACCTAATAATAAGGTAGCAAGTACAATAGTAGATTTAGGGTATCCAATAAAAGCTGGATTATGGTTTTGCTTATCAGGTGCTTTACTCATTTTTTACAATCATAATATATATATCAATGATAAATAAATTAATAACTTTTGTCAACTTTTTAAGCCAAATTATATATAATAAAGATTTCTTATATAATTGCTATATTTTTTGCTAACCACAGTTACAAAGAGGTCTATTAAGTCATACAGATAAAATTTTCTGCACTATAAGATCCATTTTTACTCCTCGTGAGCCTTTAATTAAAACTACGTCATTGTTTTGAATGATGTCATTTAAATTATTTTCTAGTTGATGAGAATCATTAAAATGCATACCTTGTATTTCATCTGGTAACAGTTTATGTAGCTCTAACATCAGCCCACCGACTGTGTGAACTTTATCTATGTTACACTCTGTGATAAAGTCACATAGCTCTCTATGAAACTTTGTACTTTCATCACCAAGTTCTAGCATATCACCAAGTAATGCAACCTTTCTTTTATTAGAATGTATCCCTAAAGTTCTTATAGCAGCCTTCATTGACGCAGGACTAGCATTATAAGAATCGTCAATTAACCATATGTGTTTCTCTTTATATTGAGTGCTATAAATATTTCCTCTGCCGTTTGGGACCTTGAAAGTTGCAAATGCATTCTGTGGCAACTCGAGATTTAAGATTTCCATAACTGCTATAGTAGCTAATGCAGAGTAAATAAAGTGCTCTCCTTGCACGTGCAAATTGCAGTTTATAATTTTATCGTTGCTTAATTTAACTTTTAAAACTAATCCACTGTGACTTCTTGTTAAGTCTAGTAAGTGAATCATGGCATCTTGGTATCTGCCAAAGTTTACGATATGTCTATCAGATTGCGATGATAAATAGTCATAATATTGATTGTCCTTATTTAATACTAGAATACCGTTGCTTTTCATCCTGTGCAGTATTTCTAATTTCGCTTGTGCAATATCAAACAAAGAGGAGAAATTTGCAGTATGTGCATGCTCAATATTAGTAATAATTGCAATATCCGGATTGCTGATCTCTGATAATTCTTTTATTTCACCACTTTTACTCATTCCCATTTCAAGAATTAAGTATTCACAATTTTGTGGGGCTGCAAGTATAGTGAGGGGCAATCCTATGTTATTATTTAAATTGTCGTTGTTTGCATGAGATACACCATATTGTGATAAAGTGGTATGTAGCATATCTTTTGTAGTAGTTTTTCCCACACTACCTGTAACTGCAATAACTTTAGCACCAACAAGAACATTTTTTATGTAGTATGATGCCATATTATGTAAGGCTTTTAGTGTATCTTTTACAATAATTAAGGGAAAGTTTTTGTATCTATCTTCACTTATTATTGCCGCAGTAGCTCCTTTTGCAAATGCTTCATCCAAAAAATTATGACCATCAAAATTGCTTCCTTTTAGGGCTATAAATAAATCACCTTTTTTTATATCTCTCGTATCTGTTGAAATTTTTGTACTGCACCAGCTGCCCATTTTTCTACCACCGGTGGCGATTGCTGCATGATTTTCGTTCCATTGAAACATAAATGTTAATATTAAAAATTGATAAGATTTAATCTTAAGCTTTAATCTTAAGCTTTAATCTTAAACTGGATTTATAGCTTCTAAAAACACTTTTACGTTAATTGTAAAAGTTGTGATACAATAAAACCGCAAAATGGAAAGTATATGTTAATAGTTACCACATCTGAACTTGAAGATGCGTGCGAAAAATTAAATACAGTAAAACCAAAATTCATAGCAGTTGATACCGAGTTTATTAGAAATAATATAACTTACTATCCAAAATTATCATTAGTACAGGTATCCTATGGGGAAAAGAGTTTTATTGTGGATGCATTGGCACCAGAAATTGATTTATCAGCCATTGAGAAAATAATGCTCAATAAAGAAATAACAAAAGTATTTCACAGCTGTAAGCAGGATATGGAATCTTTATTGACTGTGTTTAAAGATATTCCTGCTCCTATTTTTGATACCCAAGTTGCTGCTATGTTTTGTACTTATTATTATGATTTTATTGGTTATTCGAAATTGATAGAGCAATATATGGGAATAACCTTGGATAAACTTAAAGCTAAAAATTCAGATTGGTTGGAGCGACCACTATCTGAAGAACAATTGGATTATGCAATAAATGATGTGACCTATTTGTATGACCTATATCAAATATTGTGTGACAAGCTTGAAGAGAGTGGTAGGGCTAGTTGGTTTCAAGAAGAGATGCATACAGTAGGCGATATAAACAGATATACCCATCATCCCAAAAATGCGTGGAAAAGAATAAAATTTAATCATCCACAATTAATGTTAACTGTTAAGGCAGTTAGTGAATGGCAAGAAACCTTAGCACAGCGTTATAATGTAAATCGTAATAAGATAATCAACAATGCTGTAATTGTTGGCTTAATTGAGAGAAACGTGGAACGTGTTGATGAAATTCTAGATGAATTGAAAAAAAAGGCGAAAAACGTAAAGGAAGAAGACTTATTGGAGTTCATAAATATTTTTAACGACAATGAGAAGTACTGCATGCAACATGCCAATATTTCATTGGATAATTATGATAAGTCTGTATTTGATATATTATCGATTATTTTAGAAGGTAAGTGTAAAGAAAATAATATGTCACGCAAATTAGTTGCATCAAAAGATGAATTAATTAAATCAATATCTGGGCAAACACAAGACTTATTTAGGGGATGGAGATATGATTTTTTCGGCAAATCTGTAAAATTGTTTATGGATGCCGACTTAAAGTTCGAAATTGCGTCAGTGAAATCTGCAGATAATATAGCCAGAATTCAGAGCAGAGCAATAAAGATCGAGTGCTAAAAATCTATTTATCACCGCAGATAGGTCCACTCAAAAGTTAGGCTATAGTGTAAGCGCGGCAACTTGGGGAGTGTTAAATAAACTGTGTCAAACCGAAAAATGATATATTAATGATATAAAAAATGGAGGTTTAACAAATGAAAGAAAAAAGAGCAAACAACTATGTTGGATTAGTAAACTATCAAGAATTAGAGACAAATATCCTGTCATCTATAAGAGAAGGTAAACCACTAACCGGAAGAGAAGGAGCACTGACACCTTT
>NZ_JACVWV010000019.1 GCF_014534705.1 Wolbachia endosymbiont of Pentalonia nigronervosa
TCCAATAGAAAAACACCAAGAGAATACGATAAAGAGCTTTATAAAGAGAGAAATCTCATCGAAAGAATGTTCAATAAACTCAAGAATTTTCGTAGGGTTGCTACTCGTTATGATAAATTAGCTATTTCTTTCTTATCTTTTGTCCATATTGCTTCTATATATCTTTGGTTAAAATAAATGTCGACACTACCTAGATATTCATGTATATTATTACGTATACTACTATCAGAACAATAAAGTAATAATTGTTTTTTATCATCTGTTTTTAGAAATTCATGTAGTGATAGATCTTTACCATTTATTGTGCCAATTTTCTCATCTTTCATACTACGTACTTCATTAAATGCTTTCTCTATAAACAGCCCTATATCATCATCCATAGCTGCAACTGCTGGAGTCTCACCACGCCTATCCGTTGATGAAATATCTGCACCGTACATTAAAAGAATCTTTATTGTCTCTTGTGCCTTCTCGTGCGCCCCTGATCGATTTACGGAAGCAAAAGCAGCAGCTTGATGTAGAGGAGTGTCTTTCATACCACTTGTAGTTATAGCATTGACGTTTGCACCTGCTTCTAATAAAGCAAGCACTACCTCTGCGCAACCATATGAAGCAGCAAGATGCAAAGCAGTACGGCCATATTGATCTACAGCATCAACTTTTGCACCTTGTTTTAATAGAAGTTGTACTAAATTTGGATTATTAGCCTCAACAGCGCAATGTAAAGCAGTTTTTCTATGTTCAGTATTAATGTTTTCATCTTCTGCTATTGTTGTGCTATGTTTAATTGTAGCATTAATGTTTGCACCTGCTTTTATAATGGCTTTTATTATATCTATATCTATATCTATTATAGATAGTGCAATAGCTGTAGTTAGAATAGTTTCTCCTCTCAAATCTACAGCATTAATGTCTTTTATATCTTCTTCTAATAGAACGTTTTCTATAGTTAATCCTGGATCAAAAATTATTTTTTTTAGTATTGTGTACCAGTTTATTTCTTGTTGTGCATTAAACATAATTTCTCCTTAAATTATAGTTAATATTTTAATATATTTTATTAAAAAGATCAAGAAATCATATGGATGCAAAGTGAGAAAAAAGTGCAACTCTTATGATTAAAAAAATCAGGCAAGGGGAGGGTGGACTTATTGCAAAATAATGGATATTTAAAATCTGTAGAGTAACTAAGTTCTCTTTCTTGTGGTTGTGAGTATCTCTTCAGCAATTTTTTCTACGTCAGTATCTGTAAAATGCTGAGATATTTCTGGATATATATACTCTACAATTCCTGCAAGTGATGGAACTTTTATGTCTCCGGTAACCTCATCTTGGATGGTATAACCTCCTTTTAAGAAGTTTGTTATGATAGTTTGACAAATGTGTAATTGTATTCCTTTGTGAAGATTTCCTTCTATAGCATCATAATATACAGGACGCTCATCTGTAATAGCATATTCGTCTAGATATTCAAGTATATTATCATATATTTCACAATTAGAATAATAACAAAATAATCGTTTTCTATCGTTTGTTATGTAAAATTCATATAGCGACACATCTTTACCATTTATTGTACCAATTTTCTTATCTTTCATTCTATGCAACTCACTTAGTGCTTTCTCCATAAGCTGCTTTGTATTACCTTTAGCTTGCTCTATTGGAGTATTATCATATTTATTCTTTAACAAAATATCTGCACGTTTCCTTAATAGTACCTCTACTGCCTCTTGATCATCATTGAAAGCAGCTATATGTAAAGCGGTGTCTTTAAGTATGTCGGTAGAATGAAGATTTGCACCTTTTTCTAATAGAAAGTGTAATATATCTGCGCGATTATTAAAAGCAGCGTTATGTAAAGAAGTTTTTTCAGTTATAAAACATGCAGCATTAACGTCTGCACCTTTATTTACTATAGCTTCTATTACGTTTATACCTACCTCTTTTCTTCTTGTAGCTCTAAGTAGAAGAGTTTCTCCTGTTAAATAATCTACACAATCAACATCTTTTATATCTGTTTCTAGCAGAGCCTTTATTATGTTTATAGTGTCTACTCTGTCCTCTTCTTTTACTGCGTTCTTTGTATTGTAATCAATAGCAATGTGCAATAATTCTACGTTACTTAAATGGAAAATTATACCTGGATATTCTTTAAGTACTGCTTCTGTTATTTTATTAATTATATTATCCTTATTTAGTTTTGGATCATAATTTACTTTGTTTAGTATTGTATACCATTGTATGCCACGCATAATTTTTCCTTAAGTTATAGTTAATTAAATTATAATTAATCGTTATTATTTTAATATATTTTATTAAAAAAGTCAAGAAATTATGAAAAATGCAACTTTTATGATTAAAAAAATCAGGCAAGGGGAGGGTGGACTTATTGCAAAATAACGGATATTTAAAATCTATAGAGTAACTAAGTTCTCTTATTTTTTTTAAGAGAACTTAGCTCCTATTTTTTCTTTTTACAACCAACTGCTTGTGGTTGCGCGTGCCTTGTTAGCAACCTCCTCTACGTCAGTATCTGTAAAATGCTGAGATATTTTTGGATATATATGCTCTGCAATTCCTGCAAGTGATGGAACTTGTTTTGGTTCTCCAGTAACCTCATCTTGGACGGTATAACCTCCTTTTAAGAAGTGTGTTATAACAGTTTGACAAGTTATTAATTGTGCTCCTTTGTGAAGATTCTCTCTTATTGCATTATAATACATAGGGCATATATCTTTTAAATTTGTATGTATATGAGTACATATTTCGCTGTTAGAACAATACTGTACTAATTTAGTTCTATTTGCGGTAAAAAAATCATGTAGTGATACATCCTCTTGATTATCTCCTATTGTTCCAATTTTCTCACCTTTCATCCTATTCATTTCACTTTCTGCTACATTCTCCATAAACAGTTTTGTATCACCTATAGCAAAACCTATTGGACTCTTACCTTTTTTATTCTTTAACGAAATATCTGCACCGTACATTAATAGAGTATTTATTGCCTCTATACTATCTAGAAAAACAGCTTTATATAACGCAGTTTCTCCATAGTTATTTTGAAAATTAATATCTGCACCTGCTTTTAATAAAGCACGGATTACTTCTGTGTGATTATACAAAGCAGCTTTATGCAAAGCAGTGTCTCCAGATTCATCTACAACATTAACTACGCCTTTTTTTTGTAATAATAGGATTTCTACTATACTTAAATAACCATTTTCAGCAGCTCGATGTAAAGCAGTTTCTTTACTTCGACCTAGAGCATGAGGATCTGCACCTTTTCCTAATAGAACTTCTACTATATCTAAACGATCATTAAAAGCAGCGCGATGTAAAGCAGTTGTTCCATGTTTAGTTGTAGCATTAATATTTGCACCTGCTTCTATTAGATCATTGATAAGTTTGATATCTATTGCACGACGGTCAGCAGCTCTAAGTATAATAGTTTCTCCTTGTGGATCTTTATCTTCAATGCCTATACCTTTTTCTAATAGAACGTTTGCAGTGCTACGATAAATTGCTTAAAAAACATTATGTAATTTCTTTTCCATAATATTTATTATGTAATTTTTATCCAAACCAACACGGCTTCCTCAGAGGTCTTTAGCAAAAAAACAAGTTGAAAATTTCTGCAAAATGTAGTACAATTGTATGGCTCTTTCGAAGTTTCTTGATCCAAAAAATGACTTTGCCTTCCGTCGCATTTTTGGCTCTGTTAATAACAAGGACATTCTCATTCATTTTATTATGGGTGCGCCAGAACAACAGAGGCGGTACCTAGAGCAATACAAAATAGTCAAGAGAGCATAGCAAAACTTTCTGAGCGCTACCACTGGCTAGTGCTGCTGTATTTGGTGGTATTACCTACGGGATTGCATATATGTGGTCAAAACTTAGTGGCAAAGTAGATGAAGTGGACTGTAAGGCCACCCCTACTACAGAACAACGGCTTTAAGTTGATTAATTTTTAAATATATGTTACTATTAATAATAATATATTTTAATGAGGGTTACAATGACACAATACATAAATATGACCGCAAAGGATCCGAATGAGAAAGGCATAGATAAAAGACTAATAAATACTGTAGAAGAGCTAAAAAAACTCAATAGCAACAAAGATCTAAATGAGAAGAATGTGATTGCATTGATGAGTGAATTTGTACCTCTCATTACGAAATCATCAAATGTGAACTACCAATACAATGGCCCTATAGCTTTTGGCATTTACACCTTTCCTGCACTTTGTACTTTATTACATATAGCAGCCAGATTTAACTATGATAAAATAGCAGATCATCTGATAAAAGCAGGAGCAGATGTTAACTCACGAGATATGATGTTGTGCACTCCTTTACATTATGCTGCCATATACGGAAACAATGTAGAAGTAGCAAAAGTCCTTATTGACAAAAAAGCAGATGTCAATGCAAAGGGCTCTAATGAAAGAACTCCTTTACACTATGCTGCTCAGTATAGTGATGATATAGAAGTAGCAAAAGTTCTCATTGCAAACGGAGGAGATCTTAATGCAAGAGATAAAGATGAAAAAACTCCTTTACAACATGCACTTGAAAAAGACCATCTAAAAGTTGCAGAGCTTCTAATAAGTAAAGGCGCAAATCAATTATGTGTTCCGGCATACATTAATAAAAAATCCCAAGAGAAAGGTACGGCACCTGCTTTCATTGTGGCGGGCATATCAGCTATTGTAATTCAACAAGTCCTTTTTCATAACACTGAATTATCTAAATATGCAATAATTGGAGCAAGTATAGCATCCATGATTTTAGCGGGTGGTGTTGCCTACGGAATCGCATATATGTGGTCAAAATATGAACTGAGTAGCAAATTAAAGGAAGTAAAACATGATAACTCTCATTCACTACAACCAACTAAGTAAACTTTAGTTGATTAATTTTTTAATATATGTTACTATAATAACAATATATTTTAATGAGAGCTACAATGACACAATACATAAATATGACCGCAAAGGATCCGAATGAGAAAGGCATAGATAAAAGACTAATAAATACTGTAGAAAAGCTAAAAATACTCAATAGCAACAAAGATCTAAATGAGAAGAATGTGATTGAATTGATGAGTGAATTTGTACCTCTCATTACGAAATCATCAAATGTGAACTACCAGTACAATGGCCCTATAGCTTTTGGCATTTACACATTTCCTGCATTTTGTACTTTGTTACATATAGCAGCCAGATTTAACTGTCCTAGATTAGTAGATTATCTGACAAAAGCAGGAGCAGATCCTAACTTACAAGATAGATCATTGTGCACTCCTTTACATTATGCTGCTATAAATGGTAATATAGCAGTAGTAGAAGTCCTCACTGACAATAGAGCAGATGTCAATGTACCTAATCAATGGAAAAAAACTCCATTACAATATGCACTTGAAGAAGGCCATCTAAAAATTGCAGAGCTTCTGATAAGGAAAGGCGCAGATCGAAAATGTGTTCCGGCATACATTAATAAAAGATCCCAAGAGAAAGGTAAAGTACCTGCTTTCATTGTGGCAGGCATATCAGCTATTGTAATTCAACAAGTCCTTTTTCATAACACTGAATTATCTAAATATGCAATAATTGGAGCAAGTATAGCATCTATGATTTTAGCGGGTGGTATTGCTTATGGAATCGCATATATGTGGTCAAAACATGTACTTAGTAGTACATTAGATAAAGTAAAAGTAGATGATGGATTCTCAGCTGAGAAATTTAAGTTATATATTGATTAAGATGAGACAACACCTTTTTTAAAACCAGTTTAATCTAGTTTTTTTCTGCTATTAACCTCACTGCTGCTACGTAGCATTTATGTTCTTCAGCTAAAATACGTTCTGAAAGGCTCTGAACATCATCATTTTCCAGAACTGGTACGGAAGATTGCGCAATTATAGCTCCAGCATCAACATCAGGAGTAACATAATGCACTGTACAACCAGCAATTTTTACTCCCGCATTTAGTGCTTGCTCTTGCGCATTTAAACCCTTAAAGGACGGCAGCAAAGAAGGATGAATATTTATGACTTTGTTATTCCATTTGCTTAAAAAATCAGCTTTTAAAATTCTCATAAATCCTGCAAGACAGACTAAATCAACTTCATGTTGCATGAGTATTTTATTAATTTCATCATAATCTAGAGGTTTATCGGCAACAACAAATGTTGGAATTTTTTCACGCTCGGCAAATTTTAGTCCAGCAGCACTACTATTATTTGTAATAACGCATGCAACCTCTGCAGGAAAATCTTCGTTAGATCTATTCTTGCATGCCGCTATCAAAGCTTGCATGTTTGATCCTCTGCCCGAAATTAATATTCCTAGTTTCACTAAAACCTCAAATGATATTAATGAATTACTTTAACATATTTAAGAAAAATTTAAAATAGATAGTTGTTTAGTTTTTTCCTTCCTTAAGATCATATACAGACTCTAATGTTAAACCTTCCATTTTAGTATTATTTTTAGACTCATACATAGCATAAGCAGCTAGCATAGTACAAACAATTGCAAACACCACAACAGTAGTTAATACTCTAAAACAGTCATTGATAACGCCTTTTATCATTGCTCGCTTTTCAATAATTGCAATTAAAGCATCTCTTGCATTTCTATCAGCAATCTGTAGAGCAGTTTTGCCATTTTCATCTTGTGCATTAATATTAGCTCCTTTTTTTATTAGGATGTTGACTATCTCTACTTTATCATTTTTGGCAGCAAGATGTAAAGGAGTTCTGCCATTTTTATCTCTTGCATTGAGATCAACTCTTTTACGTATTAGAGCTTTTATTGTGCCTACATTGCCATTTTCAGCAGCAAGATGCAAAGGTATCCGGTCATCTCTATCTTTTGCCTTAAGATCAGCTCCTCTATCAACCAGAACTTCTATTGTACTTGCGTTGCCGCTTTCGGCAGCAAGATGCAAAGGTATCCTATCATCTTTATCTATTACATTAATATAATCCCCTTTATCCATTAGAATTTCTACTATATCTGCATTGCCATTGCTAGCGGCAAAATGTAAAGGAGTTCTGCCATTTTTATCTCTTGCATTAAGATCAGCTTCTTCCTCTATGAGAATTTTTACTGCACCTATTTTGTTCCTTTCAGCAGCAAGATGTAACGGTGTTTTGCCATCTTGATCTCTTGCATTAAGATCAGCCCCTTTATCTATGAGAACTTTTACTGCACCTATTGTGTCTTTTTCAGCAGCAAGATGTAAAAGAGTTTTGTCATCTTTATCTCTTGCATTAATTTGTATCTCCCCTGCCCTTAAGATACTATCTATCACCTCCTTGTTTATACAGAAAACAGCTGCATATAAAGCATTCCAAGAATACAATTCTCCTTCTGGATGAATCTTGCCCCCTTTTACCTCTAAAGCGCTTGTTAATTTTTCCAGATTATTGTGAGCAGCCAAGCGCAATAATGTCTGTTTGTAAATTTTTTTTTCAGGTGAATCAGAATTATAAACAACACGAAATGGATAATTTACATGAAAGCCATTTTTTTGCCACTTTTCATATACATTCAGATATTCTGTCCTTAATTTTTCTTTTATTTTTTCAATAACGTTAACTTCATTTAAACCTTCACCATTGTTTAAATCCTCACAACCTTCAACGTCATCGTTTACTGCAATTAATATTTCTCTCCACTGTTCATAATCCATTATATAGCCCTCTCACCAAATTATAATAATACCCTAATTGTTATATATATAAAGTCAACTAAAACTTCTTTTGCAACTGATGGCAGACCCAATTCTATCTTAGATTTAGAAAAAGAGATATTAATACAATTTAAACCAGAAAATTATTGACTCTATCATAAAAATATTGTATATTTAGTTAATATATTAATAATAATGGAGTAAATTATGCCAACACAAACAGAGCTTAATAAACAGGAGATACTTTTAAATGCAGGTGCAGATGTTAATAGAATGCACCCTGGTGGATATACACCTCTGCATCGTGCTTTGCAATTAGGATGTTCTCACCCAATTGGAGATTGGAAGGGAGTAACGGAGCTACTTCTAAAGAAAGGCGCAAATCTGAACACTAGAGTAAAGCACATCTATGATCATGAAAGTATAACTTTGTTACACGCCGCAGCTAGAGCAGATGTAAATGCTGAGAGAGTAACATTTTTGTTAGATAAAGGTGCAGATGTAGATGAGTTGGACAACGAAGGCAGAACTGCTTTGCATCACGCTGCACAGAACGGAGAGGTAGAAGTTATAAAAGTTCTTTTAGATAGAGGTGCAGAAATTGATGCTCTCGATAAAGATAATAGAACTCCTTTACATTTTGCTGCAACAGAGCGAAGAACAGGAGCGGTAAAGCTTCTACTCCAAAGAGGTGCAAAACCCAATATAGAAGATCGCTATGGCAGTACACCGTTGTACAGTGCGATAGTAGGCAATGCGGGAATGCCTCTGATGGGTAACCAAGATTTAATAGATGCACTTGTGAAAGCAGCCCCTGAGTGCGTACATTTAAAAAACAAGTATGGAGAAACTCCATTTGAGTTAGCTCGCAGCTGTGCCAATGAATATATATTTGAATATGTTCAAGATGCAGCTAATAAGTTTGGGGTCAAAAATGAAAAACCTCTTGATGCTGCAATGGGAGAAAATCTTCCAAGTATGCAACAACCTAAAGAAAATAAAAAGCCTCTAACTGAAAAAGTGGAAGATCCAAGCGCTAGAGCAGGTTCAACATTTAGAGCACTTGCTAATGTAAAAAATGAAGAAGGACGTACTTCTCTACACATCGCTGCTCAAGAGAATAATGTAGGTATAGTACAATTCTTAATCAATCACGGAGTAGATGCTAATATAAAAGATAATAAAGGACAAATTCCTTTGGATATTGCTCGTGAAAGATGGGGTGATAATATGCCAATAACAAAACTGCTTATTCAACATACAAATCAAGAAGAAAACAGTAAAAAGCCACTTGATGCTGCTTCTGCAAGTATGAAAGAACCTGATACTCAAGTAGATAACACACAAGAGGAACGGCATATCTCAGGCAAGAGAAAGAGTATATAGTATGTGGCGCTAGCGTTTCGATGGCTATCGAAACGCTTCTCACATATTAGACCTGTTGAGAGTATCTATCAGTTGTGCAATATTTCCCTTTTGCCTGCATGATTTGGCGGGCTAACTATTCCTTCTTTTTCCATTCTTTCAACAATATTTGCCGCTCTATTATAACCTATTCTAAGTTGCCGTTGGATATAACTAGTTGAAACTTTTTGATCTCTTTGAATGATAGATACTGCTTGATTGTATAGATCATTTTCTTCGTCTTGCATTTCATCATCTGCGTCTGAAGGAGAATTTTCATCTTCTTTAGTTATTTCTTCCATGTAACTCGGTTCACCTTGTGCTTTAAGATATTCAACCACGCTTTGTACTTCTTCATCACTGACAAATGGACCGTGAACCCGGATGATTTTTCCACCAGAGGCCATATACAGCATGTCACCCATACCAAGTAGCTGCTCAGCACCTTGTTCGCCGAGTATTGTGCGGCTGTCTATCTTAGAAGTAACCGAAAAACTAATTCTAGTTGGAAAATTTGCTTTTATCACACCAGTGATCACATCAACAGATGGGCGTTGAGTTGCCATTATTATATGTATCCCTGCAGCACGGGCCATTTGAGCTAAACGTTGAATAGAGCACTCGATCTCTTTGCCGGCAACAAGCATCAAATCTGCCATTTCATCAACAATTACGACAATATAAGGAAAAGTTTCCATATTCACCACTACCTTCTCAAATATAGGTTTGCCTGTCGTTGAATTAAAACCAATCTGCACCACACGTTCCAGTTCTGTGCCGTTGCCCATTGCTTCTGTGATTTTTTGATTGTAATTTATCATATTACGCACGTTTAAGTATGACATCATGCGGTAGCGGTTCTCCATTTCTTTCACCACCCACTTGAGTGCAATAATAGCTTTTTTTGGTTCTGTCACTACTGGTGCAATTAAGTGCGGTATTGAGTCATATATGGAAAGCTCCAGCATCTTAGGGTCTATCATTATCATCTTGCATTCATCGGGGCTTAGTCTGTACACCAGTGAAAGAATCATGGTATTAATTGCCACTGACTTACCTGATCCTGTGGTACCTGCCACAAGTAAGTGCGGCATTTTTGTTAGATCTGCAATAACGGGTTTGCCGCTTATCTCCTTGCCAAGCGCTATTGGAAGATTTAGTTTTGAATTTTGATATTCAGGTGATTCAAGTAAATCGCGCAACATTACTATCTCCCTTTCCTTATTGGGTAACTCTATTCCCATAGCGTTCTGCCCGCGAATTATTGAGATACGTGCTGAAAGTGCACTCATTGACCGCGCAATATCATCAGCAAGACCTATTACTCTTGCGGACTTTGTTCCCGCTTGTGGCTCAAATTTATATAAAGTTACTACCGGTCCATAGCAGATATTGATAATCTGCCCCTGAATGCCAAAATCATTGAGAACTTTTTCTAAGAGAGCTAAGGTTTGGCTGCCCTCTGCTTCATTTAATTTTCTCTTTTCTACTAGCTCTTGACCTTTGGAAAGCAAGTTAACGCTAGGAAGATTAAAATAGCTGCTAGGTACTTCAGAAATTTTTTCGGAGACTTTTTCAGTAGTTTTTTTCCGCTGTGTGGCGAGACGAATTCTTTTTTCTACCACGATTAAAGGTGCATGTGAGCGAAAAGAAGGTTTCGCAAATCTAAAGACCAGTGATTTTAATAAAAAACCAACTGTTCTCTTCCAGCCGATAAGACCCACTAGACCGATAGATGCCGCTATTGTAAATGCATAAAATGTGTAATTGTTGATTAACGCATCCCCTATTATTCCTCCGTGCCTATATCTTGCAGTTATGTTGAATGAGAATTTAGGCAATGTTACACATACCCCCAAATTAATTGGGATTAAATACAAAATTTTCAACAATATTTGTGCTGGCCTGAAGATTAGTAAATAAACTATAGTGGTAGCGATGGTAACACTAGTTAACCCGAAAAATTGCACTAATATATCAGCTAAATACGCACCTACTATTCCTCCCAAATTTGTCACTTCCACATTTGTTGCGGTGTTTAAGGAAAGGTCTTTATAGTCGTAGCTAAAAATTAATATATACATATATATTAAAAACAACAGATATACTAATGACTTAAAGTATTGCTTTAACATCTACCTAAAGTAGTAAATTATAGTGTATTTTACAAAATGTACCGCTATTAACAATATCATTACAGATAAATCCAACCCATTAAAGGGCGGTATATACCTGCTGATAATCCTCAGTGGTGGATGGGTCAATTGATTTAAGGTGCGTATTACACTACTAACAAATTCATTGTAGATATTCAACATATTGAATCTTATCATCCAATTGAGGATAATCCAGCATATCAAGACAAGGCTATAGAGATCAAGCATAGAGATGATCAAGTATATTAATGGATGCATAACTTAACTTTTTGTTATGTTTGTACTATATGAATGGTTAAAAATCAAGTGTTTCTTATATAATAGACTAACGTGCCCTCCCCTGCACAGCTTGTTCAATATGTGCATGTTTAACTTGTGTGTCAAGATTTTCTGCTTGTGTATGTTGCTGGTCAGGATTTTCTGCTGCCTGTTGTTGACCATTAAGCTCAGCATTAGTTTGCTTCTGTGACTCGTTAAGAATTGTACCATTCATAAAAACATCTCTAAGATGAAAATTTGTCACCTTTTCTCCATTTGTTCCCTTTGGTGCAGTCATTACTGCATCTAATATGCTATTAACCCATGACATAATAAACCCTTTTGAAAAAGGTATTGCTAAGATGCGTCGTAGAGTAGGCTTCTCCTTTTTCAAATCTTCCATAATATCTGGAACAGCAGCTTGTTTGAATACAAAATTTAAAGTTTGTTTTCCTTGTTCTTCTGATAATTCTATTTCGAAAGTAGGAAACAGGGTGGGAGTTATCCTAGTCGACTTTTCTGCCTCACTTGCTTTTATGTGGCTCCAAGCACGACTAACACCCCACCCTAAATTTGTTGGTTCCAGATTTATATTGTCTGATTGGTTTATAAGTATTACAACATCAGGCATACGTATTACACCATTTTTGTCTCTATATTGAAAAAGATCACGGGTTGACATTTGCGTTCTGTTTTTGAAAAAAAATGGCATAAATAGCCGTATGTTACTAGATTCAGCGCTAACTTGTCCAAAATTTACTACGCATTTGCCGTCTATGAATTGAAGATCTGTAAGTTTATTTAACATTCCACTGTTCAAAATAACACCTGATGCAGGTGTTATTTCAAGGCCATATAGAGCAACTGCAAAAGTCTTTTCATGGTCGGTGATTGTATCCACTTCTTGTAAGTCTTTATTAGCACTATAAAACTTATCACCTGCATATATTACCTGTGCATTCACATTTTCCTCTATATTTTCAACAGCATCATACCATACAATCTGTTCATCATCATCTTCATTTTGCTTTGGATCTTCTAAATTATCTGACAGAGTTTCAACAGCATCATAGAATACCTCTTCATCTAATTCTGATACAATATTATCCCTTTTATTTTCTAAATTAATTACCTGTGTTTCTTTTCCCTTGCTCTTTGTATGATCGTTAGCAGAGGTATCCGGCGGCACATTATTCTTGTTGCTGAGTGAAAATAAGCTTTTTACTTTTGCTATTAAGTCAGTCCATGCTAACCTAACTCTATTCAGTAAAATTTTTAAACCTCTTATTTTCATCATGTTCCTTACTATTAATACCTTAACTATTTTTTGTTGTATCAGAACATATTAAATATTTCAATATAATGTATATTAAAATTGCTGCATTTACTTAATTGTGTTAACTTAAACTTAAAACTGAGTAAACACACATGTTAGAAGAAAAATATAACTTTAAAGAAATTGAAAATAAATATAACACGTTATGGGAAGGAAGTAAAGTTTATAAATGGAGTGGTGTCAAAAACAACACTTTTACTATCGACACTCCACCACCAACGATATCAGGAAAACTGCATATAGGTCATATATTTAGTTACTGCCACACAGATTTCATTGCAAGATTTCAGCGGATGTTAGGCAAAGATGTTTTTTATCCAATTGGTTTTGATGATAATGGCCTTCCCACTGAGAGACTAGTTGAGCAAACCTATAAAATCCGCGCTAAAGAAGTTGGTAGAGAAGAATTTGTCAAGATGTGCCATGAGGTAATCAATAATTCAAAACAAGAATTCAAGGAGTTGTTTAAATCTGTCGGCATCAGTTATGATTGGAATTTAGAATATCACACGATCAGTGAAGAAACCATCACACTTTCCCAGATGTCATTTATCGATTTATACAACAAGGGACAAGTCTACAGAAAAATGCAGCCGATCCTTTGGGATCCTGTCGATAGAACTGCAATCGCGCAAGCTGAAATAGAAGATAAGGTTTTTGAATCTTCGCTAAATACGATATCTTTTTCCCTTGAAGAAAATGAAAAATCTCTTATTCAGATAGCAACTACTCGCCCTGAACTACTACCTGCCTGTGTTGCAGTTTTTTGCCACCCAGAAGATGCTCGTTACGCTCATCTCATTGGCAAAAGAGCTATAGTGCCAATCACGCAGGAAAAAGTGCCAATAATCGCTGACGATAAAGTGAAAATAGATAAAGGCACAGGGCTGGTGATGTGTTGTACATTTGGTGATGAACTTGATATGTACTGGCATGCAAAACATAACTTACCAACAAAGATCATTATTGACCAGGAAGGAAAGATCACAAAAAGTACGTTAAATGAAATTGATGGCTTAAAAATTGCCGCAGCAAGAAAAAAAATTATTGAAATTCTCACTGAGCAAGGGCTACTGATCGAAAGTGTCAGTATTTCTCACTCGGTTAAATGCGCAGAAAGATCAGGTGCGCCGCTTGAAATATTGCCCACTTATCAGTGGTTTATTAAAACTCTCGATCAAAAAGAGCAAATACTAGAAAAAGTACGGCAATGTAACTGGCGCCCGGAGTCTATGCGTAAACGTATGGAAGTATGGATAGAGGGATTAAATTGGGATTGGTGCATCTCAAGACAGCGCTATTTTGGCGTACCGTTTCCAGTGTGGTACTCAAAACGTGAGGGCGAAGAAGGTAAAATTATTCTGCCTAAAATAAAAGATTTGCCTATAGATCCACTAAATAGCTTGCCTGAAGGATACAGCCAAGAAGAAGTCATTGCCGATCAGGATGTCATGGACACTTGGGCAACAAGTGCTATCACTCCACAGCTAAATGCATTGGCGATAAATAATGAGTTTAGTTTGCCAAATCACCGCTATGATACGATTTTTCCTGCAGATTTGCGCAGTCAGAGTCATGAAATAATCAGAACTTGGGCTTTTTATACGATCTTAAAAGCACACTACCATGCAGACTCTTTGCCGTGGAAAAATATCATGATTAGTGGCTGGTGCTTAGCTGATGATAAGAAAAAAATGAGCAAGTCAAAGGGTAATATAATCACGCCAAAATCGATACTTGATACATATAGTGCAGATGTGGTGCGTTATTGGGCGGCAAATTCACGACTTGGAGTTGATACAGTCTTCTCTGAAAATATTTTTAAAATCGGCAAGCGTTTAGTGACAAAGCTCTGGAATGCAAGTAAATTTGTTTCTACGTTTATGGAAAAGCATCAAGCACTGGAGCTTGATTCAGTCAATGAAACAATGGATCTGTGGATATTATCTAAGCTGGATAAAATTAGCAAAAGAGTGACGAATAATCTGTCACAGTTTGAATACTGTGAAGCTTTAAGTGTCATGGAAGAATTCTTCTGGAGAGATTTCTGTGATAATTACCTAGAATTAGTAAAGAAACGTGCATATGGAGAAACAGTGAGCACTGCAGCAAACCTTAGTGCAAAGCAGAGTTTAGCCTATGTATTAAACACTATTTTACGGCTGTTCGCACCTTTTTTACCGTATGTTACGGAGGAAATATATCATCAGCTATATAGTTATGATTCTATCCATAATAGAGGCAATTGGCCGAATGAACTCACTCATGATAAATATTCAGGAAAAGAAGGAGATAATTGCATACAGATATTAAATATTGTGAGGAAGATAAAAGCAGAGAATAGTGTTTCAGTAAAGCATGCGATAAAGCAATTAATGATAAAAGCAAATTCTCAAGAAGATAAATTGAGTCAATCTGCACAAAATGACTTACAAGCAGTCTGCAATGCAGAAGTACTAGAATGGAGTGAAGACATACAATCTGGACTTGAAACTGAAAATGGAAAGTTTATAGTGAGCATAAATTTATAGAAGTACTGGCTTTTATCACTTGATTTTTCTTGCGAAAATAAGCACAATTTTAATTGTGAGAAAGCTATATGATAAATTTATACAACAAAACTAACGCTATCTATTTTATCGCTGGTACCTTTGCATTGCTTACATGTGCAGCTATATCCTACTATGCAGGATTCTTGTCTTTAGCAAAGTTCTTGATCCTGAGTTCATTTGTACTTTCTGCTTTAGTGATCATACTTTCATATAAAGTCATTAATATGGATGAAGAAATGAAGGCTCCACTTACAATTAAAGAAAAGCAAGTACTGAAAAATAAGATAACGGAATTGAATCAGAAAATAACTCAATTAGAAAGTGAAAAAGATGTTCTCTCTGAAAAAAAAGATCTTTTAGAACAAGAATTACAAGATAAGGTGGATTTTGCAAATGTACTGTGTGAAATGATAGAAAATGTAGAAAAAGAAAAAGGTATGCTTGCAACACAGAAAAGTGAATTACATTACCAAGCCTTCTCTTTAGACAGAAAGTTGAAGGAAAAAGCAGATGATTCCGTTAAAAATACAAAACTTATAGCGAAATTGAACAAGGAAGTAAGCGACTACAAGGCAGAAAAAGAAGAATGGTGTAAAGAGAAAAGGGAGTGGCTTAACAAAAGACAAGATTTAGAACGCAAGATAAAAAACCTATGTGATGAAAATAGTGCTTTAGAAGAAAAAATATTTAATATTAACAGTAAATTACTGAAAAAAAAGCAAAAGTTAGACGACGCAAAAAAACAATTGGCTAATGTTAATGTTGAAATTAATGATAGTTCTTGCGAGCTAAGGAAGATAAATGAAGAGAATGATACTAGGTATAAGAAACATAGAAATGAGCTTTTGTATGAAATAAGAAAAATTCAAGAGGAATTAGATGAAGTAAAAGAGCATAAAGTGCGTCAGATGGAAGATTGTAAACAAAAAATAACAACATTCTTAATACATGCGGTAGGAGAATTTATGAATAATCAAATGGCTGGAAGTTACAGTAAAGGAGAAATATCAGAAGTAGTGCACATGATAGAATTACATCTCACAGAAAAAATTTCTACATATTCCCCATATGAAGGAAGTAGTTCTCCAACTAATGATATGGAAGAAATATCATTTACACAGGGCCTTCCTGTTTTACCCCAAAAAAGAGGCTGATTATGTCTGTAGTGAATCCTATAATATGCGCAATAGATGCAAACGATCTCAATAAGGCTATATCTTTAGCTCATGCTCTACATGGTAAAGTAGGCATGATAAAGCTAGGGTTAGAATTTTTTGCTGCTCATGGTCTTTTGGGGGTAAGAGAAATTGCAAAATGCTATATTCCAATTTTTTTAGACATAAAATTACATGATATTCCCAACACTGTAGCTAGAACGGTTGCAGTAATAAAAGATCTTAATATTGCAATGTTAACATTACACATCACTGGTGGCGCAAAAATGCTCAAAGAAGCACTAAATGCAGCACAAGGGACAAAGATGAAATTGATTGGGGTGACCATACTAACCAGTATGGATAATAAGGATTTGTATGAATGTGGGATAGAAAAAGAAGTGGCATCACAAGTGGTTCTACTTGCAAAGCTTGCAAAAAAATCTGGTTTACAAGGAATAGTTTGCTCTGCATTAGAAGCACAAGAAGTCCGTCAAGAATGTGGTAAGGATTTTAATATTATCACTCCAGGAATTCGCATAAATTCTAGTAACAATGATCAAAAGAGAATAACAGCACCAAGAGAAGCAATTGCTTTAGGGGCTGATTATCTTGTAATTGGTAGGCCTATCACAGAAAGTGCCAATCCGGCAGAAACTGCAAAGTTGATACTAGAGTCATTAAAAAGAGATCATTAGACCTCTTTCAAGCCAGAGCATTAATAAATATTGAATATTTCTCAAAAATGACATATAATATTAGTAATTTTAGGCTTCTTGATTATGGCTCTTTCAAAGTTTCTAGGCTCTGTGAACAAAATTATTCTGTGAGAAAAAAAAGGTAGAAGAAATAAGGAAAAAGCGGTAGTTTAACCGTGAATAAATAAGGAGAAACTACCAAATGAAATATTACATACAAGAAACAAAATGGAAACAAATTTTTGCAAATTTGAAAAGCGTAAAAGGAATACACAGTAAAGATGAAGACCGATTAAGAAAATTTATGGAAGCAATATGGTATATAGTACGAAGTGGCTGCCAGTGGCAACTTTTACCAGAAATATATGGCAATTATAGGAGCGTACACAAGAGATTCAAAAAGTGGTGTGAAAGGGGAATTTGGGAGCTGAAGCATTATGTTTCAAACTCTACTTTAGTGGCGGATAAGGGTTACGATAGCAATGCGTTCGTTGCCAGTCTTGAGAGCAAGGGATGTGAGGTTGTAATTCCGCCAAAAAGAAATAGAAAAGTGCAGAGATACTACGATGAGCATATTTATAAAGAGCGGGAGTGTTTTTTTGGGGAGTGTTAAATAAACTGTGTCAAACCGAAAAATGATATATTAATGATATAAAAAATGGAGGTTTAACAAATGAAAGAAAAAAGAGCAAACAACTATGTTGGATTAGTAAACTATCAAGAATTAGAGACAAATATCCTGTCATCTATAAGAGAAGGTAAACCACTAACCGGAAGAGAAGGAGCACTGACACCTTT